>NZ_BAAGRO010000065.1:0-8091 GCF_054782915.1 Nocardioides hungaricus
ACCATCAACCCGGCTCGTGACCGCTGAAGTCAGCACCACACGTTCACAGTCGGTGGATCAGGGCTGAGCCGATCCCGCGGGCGCCGCCGGTGACGATCAGCACGTCGCCGGTCGCGTCGAAGAGCGCCTTCACGAAGGCACTCTTCTTGTGCTGTGGGCAGTCTCGTGCCTGGTGCTTCGAGCTGCGCATTCGGTCACGTCTCGGTGTGCCTGCCTCACATCAGCTCCGCGGGAAGGATGGTGCGACCTGCTCGGCAGTTCGTGCCCGTGCGAAGCGGACGCTGTCGGCGAGCGTGACACCGTCGCCCCGGCTGCGGGCGGCGGTCTCAGCTCGGCAGCGAGTCCCACCCCCGCCGACGAGCCGGAAAGCTCGGGTGCCAGGTGGGTGTGGACGTCGATGATCGGCAAGCTCATGGCTCTCCATCGCTCACAGCACGCTTGCGACGGTCAGATGGCCGTACCTGGGATTCTCCGCTTCGTCGATGAGGGCGACAGCGAGATCCTCCACGTCGAGCCGCGACGGGACGTCGTCATCCTCGAGGAGGATCCGGGTGGTACCCCAGCGCAGGTTGCCTGTTCGACCGCCGAAGTCGCCGAGGAACATCGAGGGTGAGATGAAGCTCCACTTGAGTGTGTCTTCTCGCTCGAACAGGTAGTAGGCGATGCGCACCCCGAGCGGGATGTCCAACACGAATGGACCGTCGGCATCCAGCGCGCCAGGCGGCAGGTTCTGAAGGTGGTCGCCGAAGTAGCCGAGGTCGTCGACCGACAGCTTCCCGCTCGGCGCGAGCAGGCTGCCGACGCCGCCGACGTAGATGAGCCGGTCGAGTCCAGCCGCCTTGACGCCGTCGATCATCAGGCGCGTGCCCTCCACGATGTCTCGGTAGATGGCGGGGTCCTTGCTGGCGTCCCTGCCGTTGGGGTTGAAGCAACTGATGACGAGGTCGTGCCCTGCGACGACCTCGGCGACGACGTCCGGCTCGAGGATGTCTGCGGCACGCACGGTGAGGTTGTCGCGAGGTGCGATGTCTTGTGCTCGGCGGGCGATCGCCGTGACTTCGTGTCCTCGCGCTAGCGCTTCCCCGAGCGCTGGTCGGCCCGTGTAGCCGGTGGCACCGATGAGGGCGATCTTCATGTTGACGTGCTCCTTGTCTTCAGCAACTCTTCCTGCATCAACTTGTCTGCGTCGAAACCAGAGCGGTGGTCTCTGCGGCTCGCCCTCCGACCTCGTGATCGCTGCGCCGGACCAATCCGCCGTGGAGCCCTGGCCCGTCGGCTGAGTGACGGCAGGGTCCGGGCGTGCTGTGGGCGTCAGACGCCGTGGGCGCTGAGGAACCTCTCGATCGCCGCCGCGACCTCGTCGGTCTTCTGCTCGATCAACGGGACCCGACCGCCCTCGATCTCGACCACCCTGACCTCCTTCGAGTGCGGGAATGCCTGAGCGACACCACTGGTGAACGGGTAGGAGTGGGGGTCGTCGGTGGCGGCGAGGACGAGAAGCGGGGCTGTGACCCGCGAAACCCGGCCCTCCATCACGTAGCGGGCGACCGCGAGATGCCCCTCGGCCGGATCGACGCCCGGGGCCAGAGCGTCCCTGATGAAGCGATCGAGCAGGTCAGGTCGGCCCTCGGGGTAGGTCGGGCGACGCTTGCCCCACAGCTGCAGCAGATGACGTCCGTCTGGATGCCGCTGCACCACGTCGACGGCGAGAGCAACGCCATCGTCGTCGACCGCGCCGTTGGTCATCTCCTCCGTCATCGCGGCACGTAGGTCGGCGGTCATGAAGGCGCCGGAAGAGAGGACGGCGGCGGTGATCCGCTCCGGGGCCGCTGCAGCGACCTCGGCGGCGACGAGCATGCCGGTGTGATGGCCGACCAGCGCGAACCGTTCCAGGCTCAATGCATCCGCCAAGGCGATGACTCCCGAGGCGTACTGCTCGATCGTCTGAGGTCCGGGCGGCGGCTTCGCCGACATGCCGAAGCCGTACATGTCCATTGCGATCACCCGACGCCGGGCGGCGAGAAGCGGTTGCAGCTCGCGGTACTCGTCGAGCGATCGCGGGGTCTGGTGGAGCAGGACAACCGGCGGACCCTCGCCGAGCTCGGCATAGTGCAACTGGCCTAGTGGCGTGTCGGCGTAGGCATACCGCGCGCGGCTGGCATCGGAATACATGTCTTGGCCTCCAAGAGCGGACGAGGTGCGACGGCCTGGATCAGGCGATGGCGGATTGGGCGGAGATCGCTGAGTCAAGCTCGGCGGCGTCGGCCCAACTGCCGTGGAAGGAGTAGGGCACCCGGACCGGCAGTTGGACTCGTGCAAGTGGTTCGCGGGCGAACTCGACGGCGTCATGGACGAGCAGCTCCGACAGGCCGGTGGCGGGGTTCCACCACAGCGACAGCAGGTAGCCGTCGTCCTCCTCTGTTGCCCCGGGCCGGGCTACGAACACCGGCTCGCTGGGGCTCGTGAGACCGTCGATCCCTTCGAGCACCACCGTCTGGCCCGACGTGAAGTCGTGGCGACCGAGACCGTCGCTGTAGGTGTGCGCCGACAGGCCCCGGGTCGCGACGAAGTAGCCATAACGCAACTGCTGGCCGATCCAGTCGTCGTTGATCATCGGGAACTCGCCGCAGACGCCGCTGAGCATCTCGTTGCCGGCCTTCTTGGTGACACGGTCGAGAGTGAAGCGCCACAGCATCGAAGGCGGGAACCAGGAGTGCGAGCTCACCGGGTCGTCGGGCGTGCTGGCCGGGTTGCCCAGTCGCGTGACCACGCACAGGTCGACCACGAACCCGGTCGGGGTCTCGTAGGCGTTGAAGAAGTGAGTCGGTGCGAGCATGACGCCGGTGTCGTACCAGGTCACCTCGTGTGTACGACGGTCCAGGACCGCGAATCGCGATCCCTCGGGGACCGCCTCGGGGTCCCAGAGCACTCCGGGCCGGCCCTGCATCATGCGGTCGATCCGGAACTGGGTCGGGGAGACCATGAAGATCGCGTGGTTCTCGCTGATGATGTAGTCGTGGACCTGGGCGGGACATCCCAGCGAGAAGGTGACCGTGTCCTTGACCTCACCGGTGCGGGCGTCGACCTGGAACCACTGCAGCTTCTCGCCCACGACTGCGAAGAAGAGTCCGTCGCCGGTCTTCGGGTCGACCTTGTGGTGTGCGGTGCACACGAGGTCGATCGTGCCGTTGAAGTCGAAGGGGGCCTGGGTGTCCAGGGTCTCCGGGTGCATCTCAGTGGGCAGTCCCCCGTCGAAGTAGACCAAGAGGTGGTCGCCGAAGATCCCGACGTTGGTGTTCGCGATGTTCTTGACTGGCGGGATGCCCTCAGGAAGCGGCCCGCGGTCGTTGCCGTTGACGAAGCCGGGGTAGATCGCCTGGCCCGCCTCCACCTCGATCTTCATCGTGTCGGTCATCACCCACCGCATCCGAAACGACGCCTTCCCGTCACGGATGTAGGTGGCCGCCACCGCGCCGTCGCCCTCCCACCAGTGGTAGCGCTCGAGGTCCACGGGTGTGAACCGCGGGTTGTTCGCGATCCGGAACAGCGCGCCGTTCAGATCGCTCGGCAGCGCGCCGATCACGGGCAGGTCGAACGCCTCGCTCTCCTCGTTCCAAGGAACGAACGGTCCGTTGAGGAAGAGGTTGTCGGTCTCCCAGTCGAGGTCCTGCCGATGGCGCGGGGGATTGCGCTGGTTGTGCGGGAGAACGACCGTGGGTAGGGAGAGGTCCAGGTTGCGCATATCAGGGTGTCCTCCTTCGGGCCGCCGTTCTTGGTGCCCTCGTGAACGCGGCATGTGGTGACCGTCGACACAGTCTCTGGCCAGCTAGCTCTCGATCTCGCCGGCCCGGACGACAGACGTACCAACGAGAACTGTCGTCTTGCGACAACACCCCCTTGCCGGTGAGCGGCGCAGCGACATCGGTTGCCAGGCGGGTGATCCCGCTGCACCTCTTGCGGTGTCTCGTCTCTCGTCGACGACCGATCGCCGGCAGCCCGGGGCACGGGAACGGTGCCGACATCGGTCAGCGACGGCGCTGGGACAGCAGCTGCTGGGCGGCGAGGTGCCCCGATCCACCAGCAAGGCCGGGTCCAGGATGGGTGGACGCACCGATGTGCCACAGACCGCGTATGGCGGTGGCGTGCTTGCCCTGGTGGGGCAGCGGACGCCAGAACATGCTCTGGTCCATCTCCATCGAGCCGCTGTAGACATCGCCGTTGACCGCGTTCGGGTTGATCGCGACCATGTCGGTCGGATTCAGCACGTCGGTCTTGAGCACGCTCGCCACCGTGCCCGGCGCGCACTGCTCGACCCTGTCCAGCATTCGCTCGACGAAGGCGTCAGTTGTCGCCTTCGACCACGTTCCGTCGACCGGGATGGTTCCCGCAGCGTCCTCTCGCGGGCGCCAAGGTGCTTCCTGGGTCGTCATCCACAACAGCCCCTTTCCTTCGGGGACGCGGTCGGGATCGAGCAGGTGCTGGCGGCCGACCATCATCGTCGGCGCGGCGGGCAGCATGCCGGCGTCCGCCTGGGCGCAAGCGATTCCGGTACTGCCAGTACCGGTGCTGATGTGGACTACGGGAACATCTTGAAGTCGCTCGTCAGCCCACTGCAGCGGCCGGTCCAACGCGACGTGAAGCTGAACCACCGCTCGTCCGTAACGGAAGCGCTCCGCTTCTTCGCGAACGAGTGGAGGGATTGGGGCGTCCTTGAGCAGCGACCCGTACAGCGCCTGAGGCGTCACGCTGGCCAGTACTGCACGACGTGCCCGCAAGGTGCCCGCATCGGTCACAACCCCGGTTGCCCTTCGGCCCGAGACCGTGATCCTCTCTGCGAGCCGACCGGTCATGGTCACGACACCGAGCTCAGACAGCAGCGACTTGAACGCAGCGACGAAGTTGCCCGCACCGCCCGCCACCTGGGGGGCACCGAACTGATGGTTGGCCGCAGCGAAGACCGGGATCATCAGCCCGCCACCGGCATGATCCGGAGACAGTCCGGCGTGCAGCAGCCACGGCCCCCACAACTGGTCGATCTCCGTGCCCGTGAACCGCGAACGGAGGAACGAGCGCCCGCTCATCATCGCGTCGTGCGCGAGCGCGCCCAGGCCCTTCATCCTCTGAGAACGCAGGGCGTGCACGAGGAGCTTCGCGCCCTGGACCGACCGAAGCTCCGATCCCAGCGCACCGAAGACCGCCGGCGCGCGGCGACCCATCTCCTCCAGCATCGCCAGATAGGCGCCGCGGTCGGACGGGACACTGAACCCCTCTGCGGTACGCGCCGGGTCGCGGTAGGCGACGACGGCGCTGCCCGGGGCGACGCTTCCGGTGACAGCTCCGTCGGTGTTGATGTAGCGGAGGCCGTGTTCGTGCAGCTTCGCCCCGAGTTTCTCGTAGGCGGCCCCCGACGTGAACAGCGTGTGGATGGAGGAGTACGTGTCGTGGACGAAGCCGGGCAATGTGCGCTCGCCGGAGGCGATGAAGCCGCCCACCTCGTCGTTGCGTTCGACGATCGCCACGCTCCACCCAACTGTCGCCAACTCGGCCGCGGCGACCAGTCCGTTGATTCCCGAGCCCACGACAATCGCGTCGTACTCGTCCATGTGCTGTTTCCCTTCGCTTTCTGGGTCTCAGAAGCCGGACCGACGACGGACGGCTTGTGTGCAAGTCAGAGGTGGTTGTCGAGGGACCCGCGGGGCCTCTCAGCGCACGAGCGTCGTGTGAGTTCAACCGGCGGGACCGAGGTCCCGATCAGTCAATCCTCCGGATGCAGCGGGTCGGTCAGTGCTTCGGGACTTGGCACCTCGATGTGGCCGACCCCGCGAAGTCCGATGACCGTGATCGCGGCCGACGCCAGGCACACCACGCCCGCGACTAGCCATGCCACGTGGAACCCGTTACCGAGGGCGGCGACGGCCACGTCGTGTGCAGGAGAGCCGGCGGGTAGCACCGCGACGACGGCCAGAGGACCGCCCTCGGATGCAAGCCCCATCAGTTGAGCGGCTTCATCGGCGGGCAGTTCCGCAGCCAGGGGCCGGAGGCCGGCAATCGTGTCGCCGCCGGCACGCGAGAGCGCGACGGCACTTGCCACGACGGTTCCGAGCACGAACCCGAGGTCGCGGAGCATGTTGGTCGTTGCGCTGGCCATTCCGGCGAGGTGCAGCGGGACCGCATTGATGGCAACGGCGGTGAAGGATGCTTGTGCGGCACCGAATCCGAGTCCCAGCAGCAGCGCGGGAGCGATGAAGTGCGCCATGGAGACGTCAAAAGGATCCAGACGCAGGTACAGCAGCGCGCCGATGCCCATCAGTGTGTATCCGCCAGCCAGCATGATCATGGGGTTGGCAATGCGAAGCACCCTTGAGATCAGCGGAATGAGCACGAAGGCGGGACCTGCCACGAACACCTGCACCAGCACGACCTTCATGGGGTCCTGTTGCTGGACATTGGCGATCCAGAGGGCGGTCGAGAAGACGGCGCAGACGAACCCCAGCATGCCCGTAACAGTCACCAGTGAGGTGACCGCGAAAGCGCGATTCTTGAACAGACCCAGGTCCAGAATCGGCGTCTTCGCGCGGGCTTCTACGGTGACGAAAGCGAGAAGTAGTGCCCCGCCGACGACAAATGACCAGACGATCTCGGGCTTGCTCCACCCGGCTTCTGCTCCTTGGATGGCACCGAACATCACCAACAACATGCCAGCAGCGAAGGTGACCTGGCCCTTCGCATCAAGACCACGGCCCTCTGGTGCCGATGACTCCTGCGCCATCAGCTTCGTCACCACCGCCGCGACCACTGCAAGACCGCCGAGAACCCAAAACGGCGCCCGCCAGTCGCCCGCCTGGGCGAACATGGCCCCGAATGCGGGTCCGACAACGGACGCGCCACCGATGCATCCGGACCACAGTGCGATCGAACGAGCTCGCGCCTCGGGCGTGTGGGACACCGCTGCAACGAGTGCCAACGTTCCCGGGTAGATCGCCCCCGCCCCCAAGCCATTGATCGCCGCGCCGACCCAGAGGACCTCGACACTGGGAGCAAGCGCGCTCACCACGGAGCCGACGACAAGTGTGAGGGCTCCCGCGATCACCAACCGCCGGCGACCGAACATGTCGCCAAGCACCCCGAAGGTGAACTCAAAGACCAGAACACCGAGTTGGAACACGGCAGTGATCCAGGTCAACTGGGTTCCCGAGGTCTGCAGATCCGCCTGGAACAGCCCGTTGAGCGGGGCCGGCGTCGCATTGGCTATCTGCGCGATGAACACCGCGACACAAGCGGCCACGATTGTCCTCATGCGTCGTCGCGCCTGGTCGCTGGGTCCGGATTGTTCGTTGAAGGCGGCGGCGTTGCCGGGCACAGCTCCCGAGGAAGTAAGGTCACTCATGTCTGGACTTCTTTCATGCGAGCAGGCACGCGATGGCCGTCTGAACCGCCTGGCGCGCGGCACAGGCAGAAGCCAACCGGTGTCGTCCGTCGAGTGACGAACGACACATACTCTGGGTTGGACAGTCAAGACCTGTCTCGCACAACCGCGACAGCGAATCCACAGAGGCTTGTCGCACCGCGACAAACCCGCGGAGCTGTCGGCGCGCCCAGGCAATGACACCGCGAGACGCCCGGACGACGTCCGAGCGCTCGCCGCAGCGCGACCTCGCGTCAAGCCCGCCACGGTATTCGCGGTCGCAGCGCCGGCGGCAGCTCCACAGTCACCGGTCGCCGACCGAGGCAAGGCCCCTGGGTGCGGACCGCGATCACTCTGGGAAGTACGCACCGCCGTACCGGTGACTGAGGCTCCAGGACGGCACGGAACTGACAATGACGTTCCGGGACGTCGAAGAGGTGGTAGGTCTTCTGCTGCCGAGCTCGTGTCGTCAGCATGTGCCGCACTGGCACAGCTACGACGGGTCAGCGGTCGCTTCCGAGCCACTGCGCGACAAGAATCTCGCGCGCCCCTGGCGCCCGTCGAGCGGCGTCAGTTGGCGTCGATCGGGATCGACTGGGCCTGGGTGGGCTGGTCGCTCCGGAAGATCGAGATCGGGACCTTCTGCCGGATCACCCGCTTGTAGTAGCGCGAGGACCCGGCGGAGT
>NZ_BAAGRO010000066.1:0-188547 GCF_054782915.1 Nocardioides hungaricus
TGATCACCCAGCCGAGACCGACACGTCAGGTCGTACCTGAACCGACACGTCAGGTCGTACGCCGACAGCACCGGCCGGACGAGCGAGAGTGGGCTTCGTTCGGCGTTTTCGCGGGTCGGCCCGACGTTCTTCCGCCAGCGCCCCTCGGCTCCTCGACCAGAGCCGGGGCAACGATGCCGCCCGGAAGGCGGTGATACCCAGACGATGACCGAAGGGGCTCTGGCCAGCGTCTCCGCTGGCCAGAGCCCCTCTTTCGTTGGTACCCCCGACCGGATTCGAACCGGCGCTACCGCCTTGAGAGAGGGATCGAGGGGTTGTCGAACGACGTTGAAGATCACTGAAACCGCAGGTCAGACCCATAATTGACCATTGGTTGGCATTGGCAGGTTGGGGCAGCTTCTGGAGCTCGTGTTGCCCCAGTGTTGCCCGAGAGCCTCAACCGGGACCGGCGAGCCCATAGCGGAAACTGCTATAGTCTGGACATGAGCGGTCGCAGTGACGTGCTGCGCGAGGTGATGCTCAAGACGGGCACCACCCAGTCTGAGCTGTCCCGGCTCAGCGGGGTGCGCCAGCCGAGCATCAGCGGCTTCCTCTCGGGTCGCGTGCACCTCAGCGACGAGCAGCTCGACCGACTCTTGTCCTGCATGGGTCACCGGCTTGAGGTCGTACGACGCCCCGTCGTCCCCCAGCTCACACGCTCGGAACGCCGCTCGTGGGAGTTGCACCGCAGGCTCTCAACGCTCCTGAACCACCAGAGCTTCACAGAATGGCGACCGACCATCGAGCGCAACCTCGGCCGTCTCGATGATCATGTGACCGGTCAGCCGCACCAGCGGAATCTCGACCGCTGGCGACAGTTGATCGACCTCGGCGACCTCCCCGGCCTCCACCGCGTGCTGACCGGTCTCGACCCCGACTCGATCGAGATGCGGGAAGTCTCCCCCATGTCCGGCCTGCTTCCTGAGGAACACCGCCGCGACGTCCTCAAGGTCGCCGGCTGATGCGGCGCGACCAGTTGGAACACGCAATCCGAACGGCCTGCCAGATCATCGAGCAGCGCGAGGTCATCGTGGTGGGATCGCAGGCCATTCTCGGTACCTATGACGAGTCTGAATTGCCCACGGCAGCGACCATGTCGGTAGAGGTGGACATCCTCCCGATCGCCAACAGCAACGACGAGACCGCCCGACTGGCCGACCTGATCGAAGGCGTCGCAGGTGAGTTCTCGCCGTTCGAGCAGCTGCACGGGTTCAGCATCGACGGCGTCGACCTAGAGACCGCGGTCCTTCCCGACGGCTGGCGCGACCGTCTGATCAAGGTTCAGAACGCCAACACGGCCGCCCCTACTGGCGAGCCACGCTTCACAGGCTGGTGCCTGGACAAGGAAGACCTCTGCGTCGCGAAGCTTGTTGCGTTTCGCGAGAAGGACCGCAACTTCGTCGTTGCCCTGCTCGAAGCCAGCCTGGTGAGCCGCGACCTGATCGCAACGCGGCTATCAACATTGTT
Source organism: Nocardioides hungaricus (assembly GCF_054782915.1). Classification (NCBI taxonomy): domain Bacteria; kingdom Bacillati; phylum Actinomycetota; class Actinomycetes; order Propionibacteriales; family Nocardioidaceae; genus Nocardioides; species Nocardioides hungaricus. The sequence goes on from NZ_BAAGRO010000066.1 coordinate 1,507, forward strand.
GACGGAGCATCCCGCAGCCGCCGAGCGGGCACTCGCCTGGCTCAACTCGACGTGCTAGGTGCGGCCCGCCAATGGCGACAGCCCAAAGCCTTCGTAAACGACGTCTCGTTCGTGTTCCAGGAGACGGACGCATCCGGTGCGGGCGATCGCAATGTCTCCCGCGCTGGGCGAGTAGCGGAGCACTACCAGCCGGTTCATTCGTGACGGAGTGCGTCCGCGATCCGTAGTCGGGCGGCGCGCCAGGCCGGGAACAGTCCGGCGAGGCCGGCGAGGAGCAAGGTGGCTAGAACCAAGATGACCAGCCACAGGGGTGGTGGCGTGGTGGCGATCTCGGCTCCGGCTCCGATGATCAGGCCGATGGCGCTGACCACGAGCCAGCCGATGCCGAGTCCTACCGGCACACCGATGAGAGCCGCAAGTGCGGTGAGGAGGACCACGCCGGTGATGACGGTGACGGCACTCTGGCGTGGGGTGATGCCGATGGCCCTGATGGTGCCGATCTCGCGAGTCTGTTCGCGGACGCCGAGGGCGCTGGTCATCAACAGATTGAGCGCTCCGATCAGGGCGACGAGCCCGACGAGCCCGGAGAGCACCGCGCGCACCTGGCCAGCGTCGGAGGCGACGCTGGAGGATCCCGCCAGCTCGACACGGACGCGGCCGTCCGACGCCTGGACGAGCGCCCGCTTGAGTGCCTCGGGGTCGCCGGAGGACTCGGAGGAACTCCCGGTGGCTGCGAGAAGGTAGGCGTTGGGTGTGATCTGCTGACCGGGGGGAGCGAGTGCGGAGAGGGTGTCGAGGCTGAACATGGCGGTCAGCCCGTTGTGGTCGGCGGCGAGATAACGGCCCACGATCCGGAGCTTGAGCGGTCGCCCGTCGACGGTGAAGGTGATGTCATCGCCGATCTGCCGGTGGAGTCGCAGCAACAACCCCTGTCCGACCACGGCCTCGCCGTCGGTGGCGAACATCCGTCCCGCGGGCGTGACGTAGCCGAGGCGGTCGGAACCTTCTCCCAGCGCGGTGGCTTGGACGTCGACCTCACTCACGGTGCCGTTGACGCGCACGGCCGGGACCGCGGTGACCTCGGGGTGTGCTGCGAGGAGCTGGTGTACCTCGGTCTGGCTGAGTGACCCCGGGTCGAGGGTGCCGAGGAGTGTCTGGTTGGTCAGCGTCGGGTCGGAGATCAGTCGCTGCACGGTGGCCTCCACGCTGAGCGCGAGGATGGTGACCGCGAGGGTAAGAGCGAGCGCAAGGACCGTCCGTCCGGCTCGTCGCCGTCGTCCGAAGGTGTCCTTTCCCGCGAGTACGACCGGCTGTGGCAGCCGGAGCCAGCCGGCGAGGCGGGCAACCCGGGACACGGCGGCCGGAGGCGTGCCGTAGTCGCCCGCGATAGCACGGACGGTGGGTAGCCGCCCGATGCGCCAGGCCGGCAAGGCCACGAAAACCACCACCAGGGCCTCGAGGATGACCAGGGTCGCCATGGCAGTCAGCGGCACGTCGGCGAGGCTGTTCGGCACACCGAAGGCCCGGGCGGTGCGGGCGACGAAGAGAGGGGCGAGGGCCCAGCCGGCGAGGATGCCCAGCACGCCGCCGACTAGTCCGAGGATCAGGTGCTCGACCAGGAAGAGACCGGTCAGCTGTCGCGGGGTGAAGCCGATGGCTTTGAGCAGGCCGAGCTCGCGCGACTGCGCGAGGGCACGCCCGCCGATGACGTTCGCGATGACCAGCGCCGCGGCGAGCAAAGCGAAGGCGGTGAACACCGCGATGAAAACGAGCGTGAACTGGCTCTCCTCCGCCGCGTCGCTGCGCAGCCGCTGCCAGTCCACGCTGAAACCGATGGCACCGGAAGGGAGGGCATCGGTGGCCCGTTGGAGGAACGCCGAGCTGGCTGCTGGATCATCGAGCCGAACGGCGTAGGCCGATCCCGTCTGCTGGGCCGGAGCCAGGTCGGCCAGGGTCGTCGCACTGACGAAGGAGGCTGCCGGAGACCAGCTGGGCCACGGTCCCCTCCCGGGAAACACCGCCAGGCCGACCACACGTAGCGACCTTGGTTCGGCCGGCTGTGATCCGCTGGGCGCGGCCAGCGTTGCCCGTGACCCGACCGTGAGACCGAGGAAGTCGGCAACGTTGTGGTCCAGAACAACCTCACCCGACGCCCCGGATAGCCATCGGCCGGCGAGCAGTCGGGGTCGCCCCATGCTGGGCTCGGGCGTCGGCATCGCAAGAAGGAGCAGGTCGGCGGCGTCGTACCGACTCGCGCCGGCAGGGTTCGACACGCTGGCCCGAGCAGAGCGGTAGGGGCCAGACGTCTGCGAGACACCGGCCAGTTTCCCGATCGGGGTGAGATCGGTCTGGGCGTCGTCGGTGAAGAACCAGGCGTGGGCGCCATCGGTCTCGTCGAAGAGTCGCTCCCAGGGTGAGGTCGCGCTGGCGTAGACGGTCAGACCCACCATGAGCGTCGCGGACGAGGCGAGGAGCATCACGAGCACCAGCACGCTCTCCAACCGGAAGGCAAGCAGGTCGGCCCGGACCTGCCTGAACAGACCACGCCTCACGACACCGGCACCTGGCCCCGCGTGGGCCGCAGCTCGGTGAGGATGCGCCCGTCCCGCATGGTGACGATCCGGTCGGCCCGCAGCGCGACATCGTCGTCATGGGTGACCAGGAGGATCGACTGGCCCCCGGCGTGGGCGCGCTGGAGCAGGCTCATCACCACCTCGCCGCTCTCGGAGTCGAGGTTGCCGGTGGGCTCGTCAGCCAGGAGCACGTCGGGCCGGTTGATCAGCGCCCGAGCCATCGCGACCCGCTGCTGCTCGCCACCCGAGAGCCGACTTGGGACCAACCGTGCGCGCTCGGCAAGACCGAGCTGTTCGAGCAGTTCTCCCGCGTGCCTGTGGGCTGCGGCATGCGAGGTGCCGACCAAGAGCGCCGGCAGTGCGACGTTGTCGGCGACCGAGAGGTTCCCGATGAGGTTGAACGACTGGAACACGATGCCGATCCTGCGTCGACGCAGCAGCGCCCACTTCGTCTCGCTCAGCCGATCTACCCGCTGATGATGGAGGTAGATCTCACCGGTGGTCGGCCGGTCCAGACCGCCGAGCAGGTGCAACAGCGTCGACTTCCCGCACCCGCTGGGACCGGTGATCGCCACGAACTCTCCGGCGGCCACCGTCAGGGTCACCCCACGCAGAGCCTCGACGGTGACATCGTTGACCCGGTAGGTCTTGGTCACCTCATGCGCCGCCAGCACCCCACCCATCGATTCACTCATCGACTCCCCCCAGTGGTGCGCCCACTGGTGCGCCCAGTCGCCGAACAGCTGGTGGTGCCGCGTGACCTCGGCGACAGCCAGCCCCGCGGGCCGCGGCACGCCCATAGCGTCGCGGCCACCAGCAGCGTCACGGTGCCGCCAACGAGCCACACCGGCACCCAGTACCAGCTCGTGTCCAGCGCACTTCGGACACCCCCTCCGACCAAGAGCACGACACCCAAGACGGCGAGGGTCGCTGCGACCGTCGTCCCCAGCCGTCGGGGGACCAGCTCCAGGTCGGAATACCGACGGCGCAGGATCCAGAAGGCGCCGAGAACAACCAGACCGACGACCACCAGAATCACGCCGAGCACGAGCATCCGAGGTGCGTGGGAGTACTCCCATTCGCCGACACACTGACCATCGACACGGTTAGGACACGACTGCCACACCCGGATCCCGTGGTGCGAGACCGGCCCGGCGCCCAGCACCCAAGCGACCGCCTCGATCAACACGCACACACCACCCAGGCCGACGAAAGCAAGACCAGCCCTCGAGGTGACCCAGGCGGTCAGGTCAACGAGGTGGTCGCGGCGCCGGGGGGCAGCGAATCCAGCGGCGAAAATGTACGGGTCGCCAAGCTGCGCCACCGCCCGCGCCTCGGCCTCAGACCTGGCCAGACCCCCTCGCTCGAACCGGTCGGCCGCCAAGCGCAGATGATCCAGCGCCTCGTCCCGGATCCGCCCATCACGAAGTCGTCGTCTCGACGCCAGAGCGCCGTCCAGCTCTCCCAGCCACGCGTCGATCGGACCCGCCATCATCGACCCTCCTCAGAGCTGGGCCGGCTGCGGATCATCGTCGACACCAGAAAGCACCGCATCGACCGCATCACGCACCAGCCGCCATCTCCGAGCGCGCACAGCTAGTTCCCGGCGCCCCGATGCCGTGACCCGATACACACGTCGGCGGCGCCCGTCCCCCCGGTCCCAGCTGCTTCGAATCAGCCCCTCGTGTTCCAGCTTGTGCAGCACCGGATACAGCGATCCCTCGGCGAAGTCCAGCGTTCCGCCGCTGAGACGCCGCAGGGAATCGATGAGTGCGTAGCCATGGCTCGGTGTGGTCGCCAACGACGCGATCACGAGGAGGTCGAGGTGACCGCGAATACTGGAATCAGATGTCTTCGTCATTACCTCGACACGCTATGCCACGGATACCGAGGTATCAACGTCGAGACCGGGTGTCGAAGCACCATCTCGGCGGGCCCGCAACCGTCCGCGTTCGCCGGGCGAGCGATGACCCCCTTGAGACGGCACCCTCCGCTCGAACCGACTCCCTTGTCACACGCCGTCGCCCCACCTCCAAAGCAACCCAGAACCGCTGAACACCACTGACCAGTACTGACTGCTCAACTTTCTCCTCCAACCACCCCCTCGACACGCCACTCCAACCTCTCAAGTCAGCGGCACGCATGCTACGAATGTCGTAGATGGGTCGCCCGCAGGTCGGGTGGCCCACGAGTCATTTTCGGGCGAGTTGTTGGACGTGATCGGTCGTGCATGGTGGCGTCAAGGTCTACCGCGGAGCGGCCTCCGCGGCGCGCGCCTACGTGGAGGCGGATCGGTCCCGGGTCGATGACTACTACCTGGCCGAAGGCAGCGGACTCGCCCGACGGTTCGGCGCCTCGCCGGGCCAGGGCGTGCGAGACCTCGGGGTGCTCGATGGCGACGGGTATGAGAAGTGGGTGGCCGGCCACGACCCCGACTCCGGGCTGCCGCGCGGGCGGCTGCGCCACGACGGCAACGCGGTTCGGTTCGTCGAGATCACGGTCAACGGGCCGAAGACCTGGTCCCTGGCCGCCGCTATGAACCCTGAGGTCGCTACCGCCTACGACGCGGCGCAGGACCGGGCCGCGGAACAGATCATCGGCTGGGTCGCCGAGCACGCCACCACCCGGGTCGGACCCAGGGGCCGACAGGTACAGGTGCCGGTGGACCAGATCGAGGCGGTGACTGTGCGGCACTACACCTCCCGTGCCGGCGACCCGCACCGCCACCTGCACCTTCAGGTCAACGCCCGGGTGTTCGCCGCTGGCAAGTGGCGCGGACTCCATACGGTGGGGTTCCGCGACTCCATCGAGGCGCTCAACGGAATCGGCCACGCCGCGGTGATGTGCGACCTGGAGTTCCGCGCCGCGCTGGCCGCAGCCGGGTTCACCCTGGACCCCGCCACCGGGGAGGTGGCCGAGCTCGCCGGTTACGTGGGGGCGTTCAGTGAGCGGGCCGCGCAGATCGGGCGTCACATCGACCGGTACGAGGCGGAGTGGCGGGCCGCCAACCCCGGCCAGCAGCCGGGACCGGTGGTGCAGCGGTCCTGGGATCGGCGGGCGTGGAAGGACGCTCGACCCGACAAGGTCGTCCCCACCGATGGCGCGGAGATGGTCGTGCACTGGAACCAGCAGCTGGCCGAGCTGGGCTACCGCGACCCCAGCCCACAGCCAGGGCTGCCCCTGATGGTTGACGCGGTGGTCGGGGCACCGCGGGTGGGTGGGTTCGACCGCGATGCCGCCGTGGAGACCATCCTGGTCCGGCTCGGTGCCCGGAGGTCGGCGTGGAACCCGGCGGACATCCGCGGTGAGGCGGAGAAGGCGATCGCCGGGGCCGGGCTCGTCGTCGACGCCGCGGTCCGCACCGAGCTGGCCGAGGACCTGGTCGCCCGCGCCATCCAGGTCTGCGTGCCACTCTTGGACCAACGGGGTGTCCCCGAACACGTCCGGTCGCTGACCTCGCGGCACGTGCTCCAGGTCGAGGCCGAGATCGTCACCCGGTTCGCGGGCCGCGTCCAAGCGACCACCGCCCCTACCGTGTTGTCCACCAGCCAAGTCGAAGGGCTCGACGACCGCCAAGCCAGGGCGGTCGCGGCGCTCGCCGGTCAGGCGCGGCTGGTAGTCATCGAGGGTGCGGCCGGCGCCGGCAAGACCACCAGCCTCGCCGCTACCCAGGCGATCCTGGCCCAGCAGGGGCGCCGGATGCTGGTCGTCACCCCGACCGTCAAGGCCGCCCAGGTCGCGGCCCGCGAGGTCACCACCGCGGGCTCGGTGGCCTGGCTGATCCACCAGCACGGCTTCCGGTGGGACCAAGACGGCCGCTGGACCCGCCAAGACCCAGCCAACGAGACCTCCGCGCCGGTGCCCGGCCTACTGCGCGGGCCGATGGCCGAGGCGGTCCTGGAACACGGTGACCTGCTGCTGGTTGACGAGGCCGGGATGCTCAACCAGGACACCGCACGCGCGCTGCTGACCGTCGCCGACGAGATGGGCGCCCGGGTCGCACTGGTCGGCGACCGGCACCAGCTCCCCGCCGTCGGCCGCGGCGGCGTCCTCGACCTCGCCGCCCGCTGGGTCCCACCCGAGGCCCACCTCGAACTCGACGTCGCGCACCGGTTCGCCGACCCCGAGTACGCAGCGATCAGCCTCGCCCTACGCACCGGCTCACCGACCTACACCCAGCCCGGCAACGACACGGACGCACGCAGTCGTGAGCCCCATGGTGAGCCCCGTGTTGAGCGGGCTGGTGAGCAGGTTGGTGAGCGGACTGGTGAGGTGTGGGAGGCGCTGTGGCGCCGTGGCCAGATCCGGATCTATCCCAGCGAGGCCGAGCGCACCCAAGCTCTGGCGCGGCTGGCCGCAGATGCCTTCCGCACCTGCCGCACGGGCAGCCAGCAGCCCTACCAGATGCTGGTCATGGCCGACACCCGCGAGCAGACCACCGTGTTGAACGGCGCGATCCGCGACCGGCTCCTCGCCTTGGGCCACCTCGGCGACACCAACGCAGTCGACACCGACGCACACGCCGCCGACGCAGATGGCACCCACACCTTGGCCACCAATACCGGCGAGCGGCTCGGTGTCGGGGACCGGGTCGCGACCCGACGCAACGACCGCGACCTCGACGTGACGAACCGCGCGGTCTGGACCATCACCGCCGTCGGCGCCGATGGCAGCCTTGAACTCACCGGCCTACGCGCCACAGACCGGCGCACCCTCCCAGCCGCGTACGCGAGCGAGCACGTCGAGCTCGCGTATGCGACCACCGTCTACGGCGCACAGGGCGAGACCACCGGCACCGGGCACCTACTGCTGGGCGAGCACACCTCGGCCGCCTCGGCCTACGTCGCGATGACCCGCGGCCGGGACCACAACATCGCCCACCTGGTCGCCGAAAACGAAGCAGATGCCCGGAGCCAGTGGGAACACGTCTTCGGCCGCGACCGGGCCGACCTCGGCCCCAGCGCCGCCGCTGAGCGGGCGGCCGAGGACATCGAGCGGTACGGCACCCAGCAGCCCACCCGCCGGCTCGATCAGGTCCTCGCCGACCTATGGACGGCCTGGACCCAGCAGGCCGACCTCCACGACCATGACCAACACCTGACCGGTAAACGCGATTCCCTCCAGCAGGTCGCCGTTATCCACGCCCGCTACACCCCCGACCGCGACCGGCTCCACGGCGAGGAAGTCGAGGCCAGACGGCGCTGGATGCAGGCTCGCCAGCAGGTCGTCGACCTTGACGCAGCCCTCACCAGCGAGACAGCCGACCTCCAGACCCGCGTCTGGGGTGCATGGCGCCACGAGCTTGGGCAGGCGCAGCCAGCCGCCCAGGTCGTCCGCGACGGTCCAGGGCGACTCGGCCTGTCGTTGGGCCGGCACCGGCGGGAGGTTCGCGACGCCCACGCCGCACTGGGCGAGTTCGCCGCCCGCTGGCGGCCCGCCCTGCCCGACCTGGCCACCGACCCTGCCGAGCTCGCCACCCAGGTGCTGTGGCTGCACGGACGCCACGTCGAAGACCCCCTCAACACCTTCATCACCCGCACGGTCGCCCAGGCCCACCCAGACGCCGACCAGATCCGCGCGACCGAGCGCCACGCCTACGCCGCCCACCAGCAGGCCGAACGATCACGCACCCGCCTCGAAGAGGCCCTGTACGCAGAGCTGCACCCCCACGGCCAGGCCGCGTACACCCGCGACCCCGGCAGCCGACTCGCCGCCGTCGACGACCAACTGGCAGGTGTCCAAGACAACCTGCGCACCGCCACCGCGCACATAGACCTCCTCCGCGGTGAGCCCGCGATCCGAGAGCTACCCCAGGCCGAAGCCGACCGTGAGCACGAACGCTGGGCCGCCGACCGCACGGCACGGCAGGAGGCAGCCGCCCGCGACGCCAAGCAGCGCCGGCAACAGGCCCGGGCACTCCAGCAAGCCACACGACGGATCGAGGAGCCCCCACCCAGCCTGGACACCCCCGACCACGGGCCAGGCATCGGCCGCTGACCTGCCTCACCGACCAGCCTCTCGGACCAAGCCACGCCGACCAGCAACCGCAACCGATGTCCGATCCAGTCCACAACCCGTTGCCTTTCTAGACATCAGCAGCTGACCGCACGCATCTTGATGGCCCACCAGTGATCGCTCCGGGACGTGCCGCACACCTAGGAGAACAACAAGCGCTGTCCATTCCGGACCACCGTCGCGCTTGAAGGTCCCACATCCACCGACAAGGAGAAGCACATGAGCACCGCCCACCACGACAACCGCTACGACAACCACCAGGACAACCATGCAGACGACGAGATGCTCAGCATCGAGGAAGCCGCCGCATACCTCCGCGTGCCCGTCGCCACCATGCGCTACTGGCGCCACCTCGGCACCGGCCCGTTCAGCTTCAAGGTCGCTCGCCACGTCCGCTACTGGCGCACCGATCTTATCCTCTGGCGCGCCGAACAGGGCCGACGTCCACCGCGCGACGACTGAGCCTGGCACCAACTCGTCCGAGGGAGAAGATGAACCATGGCCAGCATCGAGAAGCGTGTCCGTGACGGACAGACCTCGTGGCGTGCGCACTACCGCACCCCGGCGGGCGCGCAGCGCAACAAGACCTTCTCTCGCAAGATCGACGCCGAGCGGTTCCTGGCCGGCGTCGAGAGCGCCAAGGTCATCGGGACGTACGTCGACCCGGCGCTTGCGAAGGTGACCGTCGGTGTGTGGGCGCAACGCTGGCTGGACGGACAGACACACCTCAAACCCACCACCCGATCGCGCTACGAGGGAGTCCTGCGCAAGCACATCCACCCGAAATGGGACCGGGTCAAACTCGCCAACGTCTCGCACAGCGATGTCCAGGCATGGGTGAGCGAGCTCGCGAGGAGCCGCTCCCCCGCCACAGTCCACAAGATCCATCGGGTTCTCAGCCTTATCCTCGATATGGCGGTCAAGGACGGCCGACTCGCTCGGAACGTCTCTCACGGGGTCAACCTGCCGAGGGTCGGCAAGCATGAGCACCGCTACCTCACCCACGAGCAGGTGGACGACCTCGCCACGGCGACCGGATACCCGGCCGACGCAAGCAAGTACAGCAGCCTGGACACCCGGACCAACGAGACATACCGCCTGGTGGTGCTGTTCCTCGCTTACACCGGAGTTCGCTTCGGCGAAATGGCTGCGCTCCGTGTGGCCAGGCTCGACCTGAGGCGCAGCCGCGCCGTCATCGTCGAGTCCGTGACGCCGGTGCAGGGCCAAGGCCTCGTGTGGGGCGCCACCAAGACCCACCAACGCCGCGAGGTACCTATCCCCCGCTTCCTCGGCGTCGAGCTCGCCGAGCACATCCATGGCATGCATCAAGACAACCTGGTCTTCGCAGGCATCCGGAACGGCCAGCCGCTGCGAGTCAGCACCTTCCGCACTGCGTTCAGCGCAGCAGCGAGGGCGATCGGCGTACCCGACCTGCACCCCCACCAGCTCCGGCACACCGCAGCCAGCCTCGCGATCGCCTCCGGCGCCGACGTGAAAGTCGTCCAGCAAATGCTGGGCCACAGCTCGACGACCATGACGCTCGACACCTACGGTCACCTTTTTGAGGACCGGCTCGATGAAGTCGCCACTGCGATGGACGCCGCCCGCGCCGCGGCTCGGCACCGCCGGGACGCCTTGCGAGCGTTGCCCCGTGTTGCCCCAGTGTTGCCCGAGGCCGATTCGACGGGAAGTGCCGAAGGGGCCATTCCCAGCGTTTCCGCTGGTCAGGACCGCTTCACTGACCTGTACCCCCGACCGGATTCGAACCGGCGCTACCGCCTTGAGAGGGCGGCGTGCTAGGCCGCTACACAACGGGGGCGTGTGCTCTGCGAGCAACCTGCGAAACCCTATCCGAGGCCGCCGTTCGCACAAAATCGCGGCCCTCCGTGAACCTCTGGGGACCGCGATCTCGCTGGGATACTAGGACTCGAACCTAGACTAACTGAACCAGAATCAGTCGTGCTGCCAATTACACCATATCCCACTGTCTTACTGGTGTTCGGCCCGCTCGCCGAGGCGGCCGGGCACGGTGGAGAACACTACACGCGTGGAGTTCGGGCGGCCAAAACGCCCGGCTCCGCCGGGATCTCGGTGGTGTCGCGCAGCTTCATCCGCCGGAAGACGAGCATCGCCAGGCCGAGGAAGACCAGCGATCGGGTGAGGGTCACCGGGATCATCCACCAACTGCTGATGTCCGGGTCCAGGGTCGAGGCCATGTCACCGAAGGCGAGCGCGAGGCCGAACGCGACCCAGTTGTTGAGGACATGCATCGCGATGCCGGCCTCCAGGCCGCCGGTGAGCACCACGAGGACACCGGAGACCAGGCCGAACGCGAGCCGGTCGAGGAACAGCGGGACGCTCTGGGACCCGTGCGCGGCCGCGAACAGCAGCGACGGCAGTACGACGGCGATCCAGGTGCGGCCGAACAGGCTGCCGAAGGCCTGGGCGAGATACCCGCGGAACAGGTACTCCTCCCCCGCCGCCTGGAACGGGGTGAGGAGGAGCACCACGAGCAGGAAGTCGCGCGTGGTCGAGGTGAACTCGTTGAGGTCGCCGCCGATGGCCGCCCCGTCCGACTGCTCCGGCACCAGCGCCGAGACCGCCAGCGTCGCGAGCAGCGCGATCACGGACAGCCCGAGACACACGGCGAACCAGCGCCAGCGCATCCGCGGCGCCACCGACGTCACCCATCCCGGGCGGAGGCCGTGCAGCGTCCAGGCGATCAGCCAGGTGAGGAGGATGGCGGAGGCGAGCGTGGCGTTGAGATAGGCCAGCCCCAGCGGCGTCGGGTCGTCGAGGTCGAGCATCCGCTCGACGCCGGCGCTCACGTCATGGCCGGTGAGCCAGAGGCCGACGGCGAACGGGATCTGCGCCAGCGCCGGCGCGATCAGCACGAATCCGACGATCAGCACGGGTACGCCGACGATCGGGCGCCACGCGCCGGGCAGACCGCCGCGTTGGACGAGGTGGTAGGGCAGCCCCCGTCCCGCGTTCGTCACGCCAGCGCGCCCTGCAGCCGGCCGAGGCTGCGCTCGCGGCCGAGCAGCTCCATCGACTCGAACAGCGGCGGCGAGACCCGCCGGCCGGTCACGGCCACCCGGACCGGGCCGAACGCGTTGCGCGGCTTGAGCCCCAGCTCCTCGACCAGCCGCGCCTGGAGCGCGTCCTGGATCGCCGCGGTCGACCACTCGGACAGGCCGGCCAGGGCGTCGTACGACGCCTGCACGACCGCCCTGCCGTCCTCGGTGAGCAGCTTCTCGGCATCGGCCTCGTCGCGCGTGAAGTCGGCCTCCTCGACGAAGAGGAAGCCGAGCATGTCGACGGCCTCGACGAGCTTGTTGATCCGCTCGGCGACCAGCGGCATCGCCCGCTCAAGCAGCTGCGCGTCGGCGTCGCCCACGGGGTCGGACACGACCCCGGCGTCCTTGAGGAACGGCAGCACCCGGTCGGTCAGCTCGTCGAGCGAGAGCAGCCGCATGTGTGCGGCGTTGATCGCCTCGGCCTTCTTGAGGTCGAAGCGCGCCGGGTTGGGGTTCACGTCCCCGATGTCGAACGCCTCGACCATCTCCGCCATCGAGAAGACGTCGCGGTCGGCCGCGATCGCCCAGCCGAGCAGGGCGAGGTAGTTCAGCAGCCCCTCGGGCAGGAAGCCCTGGTCCCGGTAGAGGAACAGGTGGGACTCGGGGTCGCGCTTGGACAGCTTCTTGTTGCCCTCCCCCATCACGAAGGGCAGGTGCCCGAACTCGGGGACCACCGTCCCGATGCCGAGCTCGACCAGCGCCCGGTGCAGCGGGATCTGGCGCGGGGTGCTCGAGAGCAGGTCCTCGCCGCGGAGCACGTGCGTGATCTCCATGAGCGCGTCGTCGACCGGGTTCACCAGCGTGTAGAGCGGATCGCCGTTGGCGCGACAGAGCGCGAAGTCCGGCACGAACCGGGTCTCGAAGGTGATCTCGCCACGCACCAGGTCGTCCCACGTGACCATGCCGTCGGGCATCCGGAAGCGGACGACGGGCCGGCGGCCCTCCGCCTCCCAGGCCGCGCGCTGGGCCGGGTCGAGGTCGCGGCAGAAGCCGTCGTACCCCATCACCTTGGAGCCGGACGCCTTGCGGCGCGCGTCGACCTCCTCGTTGGTGCAGAAGCAGTCATAGGTGTACGACGAGACCGCGAGCTTCTCGAGCACGTCGCGGTAGAGGTCGCCGCGCTCGGACTGCCGGTAGGGGCCGTGCGGGCCGCCGACGACCGGGCCCTCGTCCCAGTCGAGGCCGAGCCACCGCATGGCGCCGAGCATCGCGTCGTAGGACTCCTCGGTGCTGCGCTCCTTGTCGGTGTCCTCGATGCGGAACACGAGGGTGCCTCCGTGATGCCGCGCGAACGCCCAGTTGTAGAGCGCCGTCCGGGCGAACCCGACGTGCGGCGATCCCGTCGGGGACGGGCAGAAGCGGACGCGGACAGTCATGAGCGGGCTGTCACCTTGCCTTGACGGGGTTCGTGAGGGTGCCGAGGCCGGCGATCGCGACCTCGACCTCGTCGCCGGAGTTCATGGGACCGACGCCCTCGGGGGTGCCGGTGAGGATGACGTCGCCGGGCAGCAGCGTCATCACGCTGCTGACGTGGGCGATCAGCGTGGGGATGTCGAAGATCAGGTCGCTGGTGCTGCCGTCCTGCTTGACCTCGCCGTTGAGGAAGGTCTGGAGGCGGCGGCCCTCGGCGAAGTCGTTCGGGTCCAGGTCGGTCTCGATCCACGGGCCGAGCGGGCAGAAGGAGTCGAAGCCCTTCGCGCGCGTGAACTGGACGTCGCTCCGCTGCAGGTCGCGGGCGGTGACGTCGTTGCCGATCGTGTAGCCGTGGATGACGTCGGTCGTCTGCTCCGGCGGCACGTCGCGGCAGATCCGGCCGATGACGACGGCGAGCTCGCCCTCGAAGTGCAGGTCCTGCGTCTGCGGCGGGTAGAAGATCGGGTCGCCCGGGCCGATCACGCTGGTGTTCGGCTTGAGGAACATCAGCGGCTCGGACGGTACGTCGTTGCCCAGCTCGGCGGCGTGCGCGGCGTAGTTGCGGCCGATGCCGACCACCTTGCTGCGCGGCAGCACGGGGGCGAGCAGCCGGACGTCCTCGAGCCGGAACTCCTGGTCGAGCAGCTTGACCCCGACGTACAGCGGATCGCCGGCGAGCGCGACCACGACGCTGTCGGGGTCGGGCTGCCCGAACTCGTCGAGGTCGCCGGTGACCACGCCGTACGTCGGGTCCTCGCCGGTCGTGAATCTCGCGATGCGCACCCGGCGAGCCTATCGAGCCGGTGGCTCCCGGTAGTCGCCGCCCGGGATGCCGAAGAGCTCCTCGAGGGTCGCCACCTCGCTGCGACGCAATTCGGCGGCCAGCGCGCAGCCGACGTAGCGCAGGTGCCAGGGCTCGGGGTCGTAGCCGGTGACGGCGGCCGACCCGGCCGGATAGCGGAGGACGAAGCCGTAGCGCCAGGCGTTCCTCGCGAGCCAGCGCCCGCCCGGCGTACCGGCGAAGCAGGCGTCGAAGTCGCAGGCCGGGCTGGCCGGCGTGACCAGGTCGACGGCGAGCCCCGTCTGGTGCTCGCTGTAGCCGGGCCGGGCCGAGACCCGGTCGGCCGCGGCCTGGCCGCGCTCGACGACCGTGCCTGCGTAGACGCCCTGCTGGTAGTCGTAGGAGCGGAACGCGCTCGCGATCTTGAAGCCCAGGCCGCGCCTGTCGCTGGCCGCCAGCAGCTCGCCCAACGGCGGGGCGGCGGGCCGGGCGACCTGGTAGCCGCGCACCAGCTCGATGTCGGGCCGGTAGTCCAGCGGGGCGATCGGGTTCCTCTTGTTCACGACCACCCAGATGCTGCGCGGGTCGGTCGTCGAGCGGCGGGACCGGTCGAAGGCCGGCTCCTGACTGGGCGGCGTGTCGGCAGGTGGGACGGCGGACGGCGGCGGTGGCGACGACGGTCCCGGAGCCGACGACTCGCCGCCGTCGAGCGGGAGCACGACGTACGCCGTACCGACCGCGGCTGCGACCACGACCGCCGCGACAACGGCACGCACGCTCCTCCCCACGTCTGGTTGACGGGTGTGGCCGAGGGCAGGGTTGCATGCAACCCTGCTGCTGCCCGCACCCGTCAACCAGGTGGAAGGAGCGGCGTGCGCGACGACGAGCGGTCCGAGGAGTTCGTGGCGTTCGCGCGCGCCCATCGAGCGGACCTGGTGCGCACGGCGGTGCTGCTGTGCGCCGGGGACGAGGCCCTCGCGGAGGACGTCGTGCAGACCACCCTGACCCGGATGTACCTGTCCTGGTCGCGGGTACGCCGCGCGGACAGCCCGCTCGCGTACGCCCGGCGCAGCCTCACCCACACGTTCATCGACGAGACCCGCCGCGCGCACCGGCGCCGGGAGACGACGACCGCCGACCCGGCCGCGGCGCTGCGCAGCGAGCCGGCCGCTCGCGACGCCGACCCGACCCTGCGCGAGGTCGTGCTCGGCGCCCTGGCCTCGCTCGGGCCGCGGCAGCGCGCGGTCGTGGTGCTGCGCCACTGGCACGACCTGGACGTCGCCGAGACCGCCCGGGTGCTCGGCTGCTCGACCGGCACCGTGAAGTCGCAGAACGCCCACGCGCTCGCCCACCTCCGCGCACGCCTCGGTGCGCTCGACCCGTCCCCGGAGCCGACCCGATGAGGCCGGCCGACGACCTCCGGAGCGCGCTGCGCTCGGTCGCCGACGTCGAGCGGGCGCCGTCCGACCCGGCCGCGGACCTGGCGCGGGCGCGGTCGGCTGCGGCCGCTCGCACCCGCCGGCGCCTCCGGCTGGCCCTCGGCGGTGTGGCGACCGCGGCGGTGCTGGCGGCCGGGGCGGGCGTGGTGCTCGACTCCTCGGCCCCGGTGCCCGACCCCGTGACGGCGCAGGTGCGGCTGGTCGCCGAGCCGTTCGAGGCGGCGCCGTACACGTTCGGGCTCACCCCGGAGGGCTGGTCGGTCCAGGACAGCCGGCCCACGGCGGTCACGATCGTGCCCGACGACGGCTCGACGTCGGACGACCCGAGCGACTTCGAGGGCAAGCTGGTCATCCTCTTCGACGCCAACCCGCCGGCCGGTCGCGCCCTGGAGCGCGGCAGCCGGACGTTCTGGGTCGTCGGCGACTCCGGCTACACCTCGCTCGCGACCCGAACCCGGCCGGGCGAGCCGGCAGGGGTGGTGCGGATCCAGTACCCCGTCGGCACCGGCTGGGACCTCGACTCGATGGTCGCCTTCCTCGCCAGCGTCGAGGTGGGTCCGGGCGCCCGCCGCGGGGTGGGCTGACCTACCCTCGTCGGGTGCAGGTGCTCGACCGGTCGTCGTGGGAGGCACGTGCCGCGGCGCACGCCGCCCGCGTCGACGCCTTCCTCGGGCCGCATCTGGCCCGCCGCGAGGCCCGAGAGAAGCACCCCGTCCACGACTTCCTGTTCACCTACTACTCCCAGCGCCCGGCACAGCTGCGCCGCTGGCACCCGGGGTACGGCGTACGCCTGGCCGAGGCGCCGGAGTACGACTCGCTCAGGGGCTACGAGGACGGAGCGGTCACCACGTCGTACGTCGCCTCGCAGGGTCCGCTGCTGCTCGCGCTCTCCCGGCTGCTGCGTGCCACCGCCGGGCGGCCCGCGAACTTCGGCTGCTTCGGGATGCACGAGTGGGCGATGGTCTACCGGTCCACCGACATCCGCCACGACTGGCCGCTCCGGCTCGGGCCGTCCGGCACCGACGAGGTCGTCGAGTCGCACCGGATCGCCTGCTCGCACTTCGACGCGTTCCGGTTCTTCACGCCGGCCGCGGTGCCGCTGAACACGCTGTCGCCAACGTCGGCGGACCGTGACTCGTTCGAGCAGCCGGCCTGTCTGCATGCCGGCATGGACCTCTACAAGCACGCCTTCCGGCTGACCCCGATGGTCTCCTCGGACCTGGTCGCCGACTGCTTCGAGCTGGCACGGGACATCCGCGTGCTCGACATGCGCGCCTCGCCGTACGACCTGTCCTCGCTGGGGTTCCCACCCATCGCCGTCGAGACGGCCGCCGGCAAGGCGGAGTACGCCGAGGCGCAGCGGTCGTTCGCGTCGCGGAGCGCGCCGCTGCGGACCGCGCTCATCGAGGAGTGCGACCGGCTGCTCGCGGCGCTCCGGTGACCTTCGGCCCTGCCGTGCCGGACGGGCGTCGTCTACCGTCGGCGGCATGGGGAGGCCCGTCCCGATGTGCCCGATCCGGCTCGGCGACGCCTGCTCGCTGTGCGTCCCCGGCACCACCGGCCCGGAGGACTGCCCGCTGGTCGCCGAGGTGATGCGCGACCCCGAGCTGCGGGCCCGGCTGGCCGAGCTGCGCCGGGAGTACGCCGGCCGCTGACCGCCGTACTTCTCAGGCAATGCCTGATGTTCTCAGACGCAAGAGCCGAGGACGCTGTCGAACTGCGCCGAGGGTCGCCGCGGCCCATGGTCCTGAGGTCCACGGGTAGGGGCTTCGTCGCTGCCCCTCCATGGCGGCGGTCTCAGTGGTGTCTATCCGTGGACGACGAGGTCGGTCGCGTCGAATCGGGCAAGGCCCTCGACGCCTCGGATTCTGGTCCGGCGAAGAGGAGCATGGCCCGGACTTGGGGCGTGGCGATGCTATTTCCCCCGGGCAACCATGGCGAGGAGGTCGAACGTGAGGCCAGCTGCGGCCAGTGCGGTGATCTGGGCGTGGTCGTAGGCCGGTGAGACCTCGACGACGTCGGCGCCGACGATGTCCAGGTCTGCCAGGGAGTGCAGCAGCAGCTGCAGCTCCCGGGTACTCAGTCCACCGGGCTCGGGGGTGCCGGTCGCGGGTGCGTGTGCGGGGTCGAGTACGTCGATGTCGATGCTGATGTAGACGGGCTTGTCGGCCACTCTCGCTCGGAGGCGGTCGGCGGCGTGCTCGATGCCGCGCCGCGCGATGTCGAGGGTCGAGATCGTCGCGAATCCCAGCTCTTTGTCGTCCTCCAGGTCCTTGGCGGCCGGGGTGGTGTGGCGAATACCCACATGCGCGCAGTGGTCCATGGCCAGCAGACCCTCCTCGGTGGCCCGTCGGAACGGAGTGCCGTGGGTCAGCGGCGCACCGAACACGTTGTCCCAGGTGTCGAGGTGGGCGTCGAAGTGGATGAGTGCCACCGGGCCGTGGTGTCGGCGGGCGGCTCGCAGCATCGGAAGGGCGACGGTGTGGTCACCGCCCAGAGTGATGATCCGGTCAGCACGGGAGTACAGCCGCTGAGCGGCAGACTCGATCTGCCGCACCGCCTCGGCGATGTCGAAAGGAGTCGCGCCGACGTCGCCGGCGTCTGCGACCTGCAGGGTCGACCACGGCTCGATCTCGAGCCCGAGATGGTAGGGCCGCAGTAGTTTGGAGCCAGCGCGAATCGCCTCCGGACCAAAGCGCGCACCTGGACGATAGGTGGTGCCGGAATCGAAGGGCACCCCGAGGATCGCCACGTCGGCCCGCGAGACCTCCTCGAGCCGCGGCAGGCGTGCGAACGTGGAGGGACCGGCGAAACGGGGAAGCTGCTGCGTTGCGTCGGGCGGTCCGATGGTCGTCGTGCCGGGGGTCTCCCCGTGCTTCGCCCCGTGTTCTTCGTTCCCGCTGTTCGACACGGCGACTCTCCCCTCGAAACCTGGTCGGCGTCCTTCTCGCTGGGCCTCACGGCATGCTTCTCGATTGTAGTGAGACCTCTGTTCCGAGCGTTCGGTCAATCACACGAGGGTGTGCCGCTACTTCCGGCTGTCAGCACCATGTGCCGGCAGTGCTGAGGACGGATCATGCGAAGGGTCGTCATCACGCTGCCGCACCCTGAGAATGAACAAGGACTGCCCATGGTTGAGAGTGCACCCGAGGCACCGCTGTCGCCGACGACAGATGCGGCCCTGGGTGATCGGGAACTGATCGAGGCCTTGGACGCAGAGCGCCAGCGATTGGGCATCCCCGGTGTCGTCGTACACGTCAGTGGTCCGTCGTGGGGCAGTTGCACCCGGGCGCTCGGCGTCCGTGATCTGGCCACCGGCGAGCCCCTCACCGCCGACAGCCGGATGCGGGTGGGCAGCGTCACGAAGATGATCGTTGCGCTCATCATCCTGCGGCTGGTGGACGCCGGAGACCTGTGCTTGGACGATGAGATCCACGATCATCTGCCAGAGCTGTCAGGCCCGCGGGTCCCGCGAGGAGTCACCGTTCGTCGACTCCTCAACATGACCTCGGGTCTGCCCGACTACACCTCAGAGGAGTTCGTGGACGGCTTGCTCGTCGAACCGGACCGAGTCTGGACTCCCTCCGAGTTGCTCGAGGTGGCCTTCTCAGGCTCGCAGGAGTTCGCGCCCGGTACGTCGTGGGCCTACTGCAACGCCGGCTACATCATGCTGGGGATGCTCATCGAGCGCCTGAGCAATGCCCGGGTCGAGGACGTCGCTCGCCGGCTGGTCTTTGACCCCCTCGGCATGCATGCGACCGAACTGCCGCCGCTCACGCACGGTGTCTCGACCCTGCCGGACCCGAGCTTGCGCGGATACCACCGCCAGGTCGACGAGCTCATCGACGCGACGCGCATCAACCCATCCTGGGCCTGGACAGCCGGCAACGCCGTGTCCACCGCGAGCGACCTCAGACTGCTCGTCGAGGCCTCGGCGCGCGGCGACCTGCTCCAGGAGCAGACCCACCGTGAACGCATGCGCACCCAGCCGGTGCCCGAGACCACTCTGGGCTACGGCCTCGGGATCGCGAACTTCGACGGGGTGTGGGGCCACAACGGCGAACAACCTGGCTTCCAGTCGTTCGCCGGCCATGACCCGGTGACCGCGACGACCATCGTCGTCCTCACCAACCTCGACGACCACTCCGCGGACACCCTCGCCACCTTCCTACGCACCCGGCTCGCCGATGTCTCCGACTCATGAGCACAGTGCCAAGACAACAACCGAGGGTCTTGTTCTCGATTGCCTGCCCGGCCGCCCGTGACCGCGGCAAGCGGCGCCGGTTAGCGCAAGCGCCGAACGCCACCACCCCGGCCGAGGTCCACACCGGCGTCAGGTTCGTGCCGGCGGCACGATCGTTGTTGAGGAGTAGAGCATCGACACCGGGCGCGTAGCAGCGTCGAACGACGCCGCCGCACCACTTGCGCCCGTCCCACTGAGGCCCCACGGCTCGTGGATCATGTTGACTCCCCCGTACTGCCACTCGTTGATCCACACCAGAGCAGCGTTGATCTCCGTGCATCGCCGCAGGTTTTCAGGATTCGAGGAATAGACGGTGGCGGCGAGTCCGAAGCTCGTGGCGTTGGCCAGATCGATGGCGTCGGCGAAGGACTCGACCACGGTGACGGGGGCAACGGGACCAAAGGTCTCCTCCTTCATGATCCGCATGTCGGAGGTGACCCCGGTCAGAACCGTCGCGGGGTAGAAGAACCCGGGGCGGTTTGGTTGCTCGCCTCCGCAGAGCACCGTGGCCCCCCGGTCGACGGCGTCACGGACGTGAGTGTGCACGATCGCTCTCTGGGTGTCGTCGACCATGGGTCCCAGACCGTGGGCGTAGGGGTCGTCGCTCATCGTCCAGGTTTCGGCTTCGGCCACGAGGGCGGCGATGAACTCGTCGGCGACCGCTCGGTGCACGTAGATTCGCTCCGAGGATGTGCAGATCTGTCCGCTGTTGATGAAGGTCGATGTCGCGACTGCCTTGGCGGTGGCGGCCACGTCGACGTCGGCGTCCACCAGGACAGGGTCGTTGCCTCCGAGCTCGAGGATGGCTCGCTGAATACGTGCGGCCGCTGCGATGCCGACGCTGCGGCCCGCCTCCACTGAACCGGTGAAGTGCAGCAGCTTGACGTCCTCGTGCTCGGCCAAGGGCCTGCCGGCCCGTGCGTCGCCCAGGAGAAGGTTCGTCACTCCGGCCGGGAGTTCGAACAGCTCGATGAGCCGGGCCGCGGACAGCGGCGCCTTCTCCGAGGGCTTGATCACCACGGTGTTACCTGTCGACAGCAGGGGGCCGAGGGCTCCCAGGATCGAGGTCACGGTGAAGTTCCAGGGCACGATGAGTGCCACCACACCCAGGGGCTCGCGGACGACGACGGTCCGCCCGGACTCACCCGGGGCGGTGACGTCGGCGATGAACGGATAGGAACGGGCCCGCTCGATGCTGTGCCGAAGCGCGGCGATCCCGCCCGCGATGAACTGCTCGGCGAGCGGAATGGGCTTGCCCATCTCCTGGTTTTCCAGCCCTGCCAGCTCTCGCACATGCCGTTCGACGTTGTCGGCGATCCGGCTCAGGTGGTCCAGGCGGTCTGCGAGGTCGAGCCTGGCCCACCCGGGGTGAGCGCGGCGCGCCGACTCCACGACTGCGGCCGCGTCGACGGCCGATCCGGCAGGGATCTGGGCGACGACCTGTTCGGTGACCGGGTTGACGACGTCACGGTGCTGCGGCTCGGTGGCTTCAGCAGCGGTGCCGTCGATGATGTTGCGCAGGCGCTTCATGTGCTCGCTTCTTCCGGATCGACCTGGGTGCTAGACGCTGTCAAGGAGGCGTCGTCAAGGGAGTGTGCGTGCCACGTGCTCGCCGAGCATCACGCAGGCAAGGTGGGTGTTGGCGCGCGGGACGGAGGGGAAGATCGAGGCGTCGACAACGCGCAGGCCACGGAATCCGAGGACAGTGCACGCCGGGTCGACGACCGTCTCTGGCGCGTTCGGATCTCCCATCCGGCATGTGCTTGTCGCATGCTGGGTGTCGACCACCTGCGCGCGCAGGTAGTCACGCAACCGCGCGGGGGAGTCCAGTGCCTCACGCAGGGCGCCGTTGATCCGCCAGAGGTCGCCGTCGGCGATCTGTGTGAACCCAGGGTGGGTCACCATGTCGCTGAGAAGCCTGATGCCCGCCTCGAGGCGATCGGTGTCGCGCTCGTCGGACAGCATGTTCAACGCCACTCGAGGCTGAGCGCTCGGGTCGGCGCTGTGGAGTTGCAGTGTTCCCCGCGAGTAGGTCCGGTTGACGAACACTCCGACGGCGCCCGCGCCGGCGCGCACGTCGGCTGACGCCATCGCGAGCGCGTTCTGGTTCAGGGCGACCATCATCATGTCGTTGCCGCCCGTCACGGTGCCGCTGCTGTAGCGCACGCAGCAGTTCGTGTGCCGATCGGACGGGCCGGCCGAGGCCGACTCAGTGAGCGGGATGCCGATCAGCGCCATCGGATGGTCCTGGAGCCCGTGGCCCACCGGCAGGTCGCCACGAACCTCGATGCCCAGCCGCCGCAGGTCATCGGCGGGCCCGATGCCCGAGCGCATCAGGATCGAGGGCGACGCCGTGGCGCCCGCGCTCAGCGCGACCTGGCCCGCGTGGAACACCCGACCGTCGGCCAGTCGCACGCCGATGGCCCGGTCGCGCTCGAAGAGCACCGCGTCGACCAGGCTGTCGCCCTGGATCGTGAGACCGGGGTGCTCTCGACGTGGCTCCAGGTAGGCGTCGTGGCACGAGACCCGTTGCTTGTTGGTCGAGTTGATCGGGTAGGGCGAGACGCCCGTCGCACCCGGTGCGTTGACGTCAGGTGCCCAGGGAAAGCCAGATGCGAGCGCCGCCTCGCGAAGCGCCTTGTCGACCGCCCCCCACTCCTCGACCGGGGCCCGGTAGACCGGGATCGGGCCGCCTGTGCCGTGGTAGTGCTCCTCGCCGAACGAATCGTCGGACTCCAGGGCGGCGAAGTCCGCCATCACCTCCGCCGAGGACCATCCGGTGCAGCCGGTGGCGGCCCACTCGTCGAAGTCCTCGATGGGTGGGCGGATCGCGATCTGCCCGTTCACTGTCGAGCTGCCGCCCAGCCCTTTGCCTCGCCAGTACAGGTAGGGCTCCTGGGCCCCGGTTCGGGTGGCCAGGTGGCCCTCCCACAAGAACGTCTGGTAGGTGGAGTCCAGGATCGCGTTCAGAGGGTTCGGCGAGCGCCACGCCTGCGGGAGTCGGGAGGCCACGTAGTCACGGCCCGCCTCGAGCAACAGCACTCGCTGTCCCCTATCGGCGAGCCGCGCCGCGAGTGCCGATCCCGACGAGCCTGCCCCGACCACGATGGTGTCGTAGTTGCGGTGGTTGCCTTGTGTGCCCATCGGTCCTGCTGGTCCCATCCGTCCTGGTCCTCGGTGTCGTTGCTACGTCTCGCCTCTGGGCGGCGTCAGGGAGTGAGGTCGAGCGTGTGAATGGTCAGGTCGCGCAGTGCCGCGGGGATGGGCTCGACACCGAACCCTGGCCCGCTGGGGATCGTCACTTCGCCGTCCTTCATGACGATCGGCTCGGTGATGTCGTGGGCGTAGAACCGGTCCGAGCCCGAGATGTCGCCGGGCAGGGTGAAGCCCGGGAGCCCGGCCAGGGCCGCGTTGGCAGCCCGGCCGATGCCGGTCTCGAGCATGCCGCCGCACCACACGGCGACCCCGTGCGCCAGCGCGAGGTCGTGAATGCGTGCCGCCTCCAGGTAGCCTCCCACGCGTCCGGGTTTGATGTTGATGACGCTGGCCGCTCCCAGGGCGATCGCATCGGCGGCGGACTGCGCGTCGACGATCGACTCGTCCAGGCAGACCGGCGTGACGATCATGCCGGCGAGCAGGGCGTGTTGTCGTAGATCCGCTTCACCCAGCGGCTGTTCGATCAGCAGCAGATCGAAGGGGTCGAGCCGGCGCAGTAGGTGGGCATCGGAGAGACGGTAGGCGGTGTTCGCGTCGACCTGGAGCGCGATGTCGCCGAACCGTTCGCGTACCGCCTTCACCGGCTCGAGGTCCCATCCGGGCTGGATCTTGAGCTTGATGCGCGCATAGCCCTGGTCGACGAAGTCGCCTACCTGGGCGAGCAGGTCGGGGATCGACTTCTCGATGCCGACGCTGACCCCTGACGGCACCGATGTGCGGGTCACCCCGAGGTGCGTCGCGAACGATCGGTTCTGCAGCCGCAGTTCGGCATCGAGGATCGCCATCTCCAAGGCGCCCTTGGCCATGCGGTGACCGACCACGTGCTTGAGTGCCTCACGGATGGTGGCCGCTGACACTGTGTGGGCCGTGGCCTGCCAGGCGAACAGCCCGGGTACGAGGAACCGCTGCAGAACCTCCCGGGCGCCCTCGAGGTACTCCGCGGAGTAGAACGGCTCAGCGAGGGCGACGCACTCCCCCCACCCCGTCACGGTGCCGCCGTGGTGGGAAGCGGTGACCCGGATCAGCAATGGACGGCGCTCGGCCTGAGTGGAGAAGGATGTAGTGAACGGGTGGACCAGCGGCATCCGGACCGTGATGAGCTCGACGCGCTCGACGTGCATTCCTAGATACTCCTTGTCAGGCAGTAGTGACCCCGGCGGTCGAAGTCCACGACCCTCCAGCCTTCGCGCAGTAGCCCGTGGAGCGCCGCTCGTAGGGCGAGCCGCCACGAGATCGCCACCTCGGGCTCCCGACGCCGCAGGTCCTCGATGTCCGAGGGGATCTGGACGGTGCAACGGGTTGCGGTCGCAGCCTGGGCCAGGTCGAGCTGGGGCCGTCCGTCCACGGACCTCAGCACGGCAGAACCTTCGCCGCCGGATGCCTGTGGCATCGTGTCGGCCTGCGTCTCGGGCTGATCGAGGCGCCACGCCACCAGAAGCCGGTCACTGTGCTGACCGTGGTTGAGCCCATCCCCCATCGGTCCGTAGAAGTCGGGCAGGTAGACCTCGACGTCGCAGCCGAGCTTGTGGATGTTGAAGTACGCGTTCCGCGCCACCAGGGGGTCATAGGTCCACGTCATGCGAGAGACGCCACGCTCCAGGCACCAGTCGCGTTGGTGATGCTTGAGCGCCCTGCCCCATCCGGCACCCGCCGCATCCGGTCGTACGCCGGCGATGTGGGAGTGCAGGGCGTTCTCCCGGGGAGGGTAGAAGAACCCGACACAGACCGCCATCAGCTCCTCGCCGCGGAAGCCGCCGGCGACGTAGTTGCCGGCGTGTGCGAACGCGGTGAGGAGCTCGGGGCTGACATGCGACTGGGCGTTGTCGACCTTCCAGATCTGCGCGACCAGCTCGGAGGCCGCCGACATCTCCTCCGGGCCGTGCAGCACCCGAAGATCCATCGGCACGGACAGCGGAGTCGGGCTCGGCGCCTGGGTCTTCACGGGCACTCCGGGCGCAGGAAGCGATATCCGTTGTAGACGCCGCCAGCGACGGGGCGGAACTGCTCCCACCCGGCCAGCTCGGCGGTGGTATAGGCGTAGACGCCCGGGATGTTCGAGGCATGCAGGGCGACCACCTCCGGGTCACCAGCCGTGCTGTCACGCAGGTGTCCCTTGCGGTCCCACAGGCTCAGCCTGACGCCGTTCTCGTCGGAGGTCACCTGGGCGCGATAGCCCGCGCACTCCCAGGTCCCGTCCAGGGGCTCGGGTGGACGTGTCAGGTCGGCCCGGACCCGCGTCGGGGGCAGGCTGCCGTCGATCGAGGAGGTGACGTCGGCGAACAGCTCGCAGAACAGTCCATCGGGTTGACCACCCGTGGTCAACAATGCGACCGCGTAGTTCGTGCCGGGGATCAGACGCAGGTAGGAGCGTTGCCCGATGGTGCCGCCGTCGTGGCCGTATACGAAGGTTCCCTGCCAGTCCTCGAGGAACCAGCCCAGTCCCCACCCCTGGACGGTGGCGACGCTCTGACGCAGATCGACATGCTCGATGGTCATCAACCGTGCGCTCGCCCCTGAGAGCACCCGGACGCCGTCTCGGGTCACCCCTCCGCGCAGCGCCACCTCCGCGAACGTCAGCAGGTCACCGATGCTCGCCACGATCAGGCCGGCGGGCCCCATGGATCGGGTGATCGACCACTCAGGAACCGGGACGGCCTCGTCACCGAGTCCGGTGTGGCCGGTCACAGTCGCGAACTTGGGTGCGTCCTCGCTCAGGGTGATGGTGTGGCGCAGACCCATTGGCTCGATCAGATGGCGCCGTAACACCTGATCCCAGGTCATGTCGCGGAGCACCTCGACGATGCGGCCTGCGATGACGAAGCCGGCATTGCAGTAGGAGAACCGCTCTCCGAGGGGGTGGATGTGGGAGACGGTGGCGAGGTTCTCCACGTAGCGTGCCACGCAGTCGTCTCCTCGTCCGGTGTCGGTGAAGACGTCCCCGTCGATCCCGCTGGTGTGGTTGAGCAGCGCCCGTACCGTCACTGCGGGTGTCTTGTCGTCGGCGAGTGCGAAGTCCGGCAGGAGGTCACGAACCGGGGCGTCGAGATCGAGCAGTCCCTCGTCGACGAGCTGCAGGATGAGCATCGTGGTCCAGACCTTCGTGATCGATCCGATCTGGAAGATCGCCTCATCGTTGACGGGTTCGCGGGTCGAGGCGTTGAGGACCCCGGAGCTGACGATGGTGCGATCGAAGACGGTTCCGCTGCGATCGAGCTGCACGATGCCGAGCTGTGCCCCGACGACCCCGTGCCGCTGGCGGAGGTGGTCCAGGCGGCGATGCCAATAGTGGTCCCCGCGTGGGGCAGGCGACAGGGCGTCCGGCCGGGCGGCGGCACGGGTGTACTGCTCGACCCATTCCACCACGCGGGCGTGGTAGTCAAGGCGGTGATCGATGTTGCCGTCGGCGATGAACAGGTGGCTGCCTCCCGGGTAGGCGACCAGCCGGGTCGGCACGCCCTGGGTGCGCAGTGCAGTGAACCATTGCTGTGCCTGCCCGATGGGGCAGGTGTCGTCGTCGGTGCCGTGCAGCACCAGCGTGGGTGTCCTCACCTGTTCCACGCGTGCGATCGGAGAGCTCTCGATGAGCCGGACCACATCAGTCGGCGCGGCACCTGCGGTCGCGGATGCGAAGAAGCCCTCGGGCAGCAGACGCTGCCCGGCGACGGAGGCGAAGTCGCAGATCAGCCCCCCGGCGACGGCCGCGGCGAACCGGTCGGTGTGAGCGGTGATGGCGCAGGTCGCGACGCCGCCGTAGCTGTAGCCGGTGACGGCGAGCCGTTTCGGGTCCGCGAGTCCTTCGGCGATCAGCTGATCGATCGGCTCGATGAAGTCGGCCAGGTCGACCTGTCCCCAGCCGCCGTCGACTGCTTGGTAGAACTTCTCGCCGTACCCGTCGGATCCGCGGGGGTTCAGGGTGAGGACCCGCCACCCGCGGGCGGCGAGGAGTTGTTGGTACAGGTGGATCTCGTCGGCCACACCGGCCCAGGCGTTGTGCGGTCCGCCATGGATGTCGAGCAGGAGTGGAGCATCGTCGGTGGTGGTCGGCGCGCCCATCACCCAGCCGTGGACGACGGTGCCGTCGCTGATCGTGAACTCTCGCGGCTCCGGTCGATAGAGCACAACGCCAGGAAGGCTGTCGTGCATCAATGAGGTGAGGACCTCGACCTGGCCGGTGACCAGGTCGACCAGCGCGACCTCGGCGAACGCCTCCGGTGTGGTCACGACGATCGCGGCCCGTGGTGCCGCCGTGGCCACCGAGAGCGCCGAGACGACCCGGTGTGGCTCGGCGACGATCGATCGGGCCTCTCCGCCCTTGGGGCCGATGCCGTACAGGTGGGTCCAGCCTCGGTCGCGAAGACAGAACACGATCTCGCTGCCGTCGTGATCGTACGCCGGGTGACCGCCTGGATAGCCGGTCGCGCCCGGCATCACATTGAGGTCCAGCCCGGAGGTGATGTCGGTGTCGGCTCTGGGGTCCTCGAAGAGCCGGAGAAGTCGGGCGTGTCCTGCGGCCATCGTCGGCGATCCGACCGCAACTAGTGATGCGCCGTCCTCATCCCACAGGACCGGTCCGGTGAGCCCGGCGGCCTGTCCGAGCACCTGCATCGCCGCGAGCGGGTCGTCGACCTCGACGACGTATGCGCGGCGCTCGAGAGCGACGTCCGCGCGCTGAGCCATGGCGGCGGTGAAGGCGAGCCGGGATCCGTCCGGTGACCAGGCCGGGGCCTCGGCGTCGTAGTCACCGTCGGTGATCTGCCTGACCTGCCCGGAGTCCAGGTCCAGCACGAAGAGGTGACGGCGGATGCTGCCGATCCAGCCGATTCCGTCAGTCTTCTGGTCGAGCGTGTCGATCACGATCGGCCCAGATTCCCCTCCGACCCTCGGGGCACGGTCCACCGGTGCGGAGAAGGCGACGCGCCGGCCGTCGGCGCTGAGGACTGTTGGCCCGGCGCCGAGTGGCAGGTGGGTCACCTGTCTCGGCTCACCCGTGGGCGGCAGGAGATGCAGTTGGGGGACTCCGTCGACATCGCGCAGGAACATGATGCCGTCGGGGACGATGCGGGGCGCTCGATCAGCAGGA
Source organism: Nocardioides hungaricus (assembly GCF_054782915.1). Classification (NCBI taxonomy): domain Bacteria; kingdom Bacillati; phylum Actinomycetota; class Actinomycetes; order Propionibacteriales; family Nocardioidaceae; genus Nocardioides; species Nocardioides hungaricus. The sequence continues at coordinate 29,347 of NZ_BAAGRO010000066.1, forward strand.
CCCTGGGTCAGGGCCTGTGGTCGGGAGTCTCTGGAGACGGTCCACAGCGAGTTCTGCGTGCGGTGGTCGGCCACCTGGCGCCGCGTGAAGACGATCGTTTCCCCGTCCGCCGTGATCGCAGTCTCGGGGACGGTGACGACCCGGCGGACGTCATCGAGACTGAATGGACGGGTGCTCATGTAGCGGCTCCTTCGCCGAGAAGAGGGGCGTCGATCCGGGGGATGGCGCGGACAAGTTCACGTGTGTACGGATGGGTCGGATGGTCGATCACCGTGGTCGCTGGTCCGATCTCGACGGTCTCGCCGTCCTTCATCACGGCGACCTCGTCGCAGAGCTGTCTGACCACGGCAAGGTTGTGGCTGATGAAGAGAACGGTCAGATCGAGGTCGCGCTGGATTCGCATCAGGAGATTCAGTACGGTCCCCTGGACCGAGACATCCAGTGCCGAGGTGATCTCGTCGGCGAGCAGCACCCGCGGCCCGGCGGCAAGTGCGCGCGCGATCGCCACGCGCTGTCGTTGCCCTCCCGAGAGCTGCATGGGCAGGTCGCCAGCGCGGTTGGGGTCGAGCTCGACCCGCTCCAGTAGTGCTGCCACCTCGGCGCGTCGATGAGCACGCGGCGGCCGGGCGGACCGCTCGCGCACCACGAGGGCTTCCTCGATCGAGGCGCCGATGGACATCCGCGGGTTGAGACTGGAGTTGGCGTCCTGGAAGACCATCTGCACCGTACGGCGAACCGTGGCCGCCGCCCCCCGAGCATGGACGACGTCGGTGCCGTCGACCAAGATGCGGCCCGAGTGAGCCTCGTGCAGCCCGACCACGGCACGCGCCAATGTCGACTTGCCCGAGCCGGACTCACCCACCAGGCCGACCGACCGGCCACCCGGGACGGTGAAGCTGACACCCCGGACGACCTCGTCGGCCGAGCGACCGTGTCCGTAGCTGATCCCCACGTTCTCGAAGACCAACTCGCTCACTGGTCTGTCTTCCTGGTGTTGGTGCTCATGCCGAATTGCTCCCCCGCAGCTTCGAGCGGGAACTCGGCTTCCTCGCTGATCGTGGCGAACTCGGTGCCCGGGACGGCGTCCATGTGCGGCACTGCCGCCATCAACGCCTGGGTGTAGGGATGGGATGCGCGGCCGCCGGTGAGGTCCTGCGTGCTCAGGCTCTCCACGATGGCGCCGCGATACATGACCAGAACCCGGCTGCAGAAGGAGGCGACCAAGGAGATGTCGTGGGAGACGAGCACGATGGCCGTCCCATGCTCGCGGTTCACCTCCCGCAGGAGACCCAGGACCTCGCGCTGCACTGTGACGTCGAGCGCAGTCGTCGGCTCGTCGGCGATCACGAGCGCTGGCTCGCCCATGAGTCCCATCGCGATCATCGCCCGTTGCCGCATACCGCCGGAGAACTCGTGGGGATACTGGCTTGCCCGGCGCTCCGGCTCCGAGATCCGCACCGCCGCCAATCGGTCGACTGCGCGCTGGCGTGCCCGGCGGCGGCTCAGGCCGCCGTGCAGGACACCGATCTCGGCGACCTGGGCTCCCACATGCAGGCTCGGGTTGAGCGAGGTGGAGGGGTCTTGGAAGACGAACGCCAGTCGTGTGCCGAGCTTTCGGGCAAGCTGCTTGGAACGTGACCGACCGGGCACCTGCCCGTTGACGACGAACTCCTTGTCGTCGAACTGCAGCGAGGAAGCCGAGACGTGAAGCGGCTCCTCGAGAAGCGACGCGACCGCCATACAGGTCAGCGACTTCCCCGAGCCGGACTCACCGACGATGCCGACGATCTCGCCGCGTCCGACGTCGAAGCTGGCTCCGCGTACCGGCGTTGCCCATCCACCCCCTCGGGGAGCGTCGACTCGTAGGTCCCGCACCCGCAGCACGGGATCTTCTGCGACCTGGAGCGCCGGCGCCGGCGCCGGCGAGGAGCGTGCCTTCCGGCGGCGGTGGCGTGAGGAGCGATGCAGGCCGAACACGCGGGCCAGCAGTTCGCCGGTGAGGGCGAAGGTCACCCCGGTGAACACGATGGCGGCGGCGAGGCCGAGGGAGGGCGCCGCGTTCACGTAGATCGCATCCAAGCTCTCATTGAGCATGCGACCCCAGTCGTAGTCGGGGGCCTGGACGCCCAGGCCCAGGAACGACAGTCCGGTCGCGGACACCAACGCGGTGCCGGCACCGATGCTGGCGTTGACGATGAGCGGGTCACGCACGTTGGGAAGGACGTGTCGTGTCAGGATCCGCAGTCGGTTCACGCCCAGGATGCGCGCAGCTGCGACGAAGTCACGCCCAGAGACCGACGCAGCGAGGGTTTGGGTCAGCCGTGCGTAGGACGGCGCCATAGCCAGCCCGATCGCCAGTGTGACACCGAGCGTTCCCACACCGACGACAATCGAGACGACGATCGCGAGCAGGAGAGCCGGGAAGGCGAGGGAGACGCCGATGACGCTGTTGATCACCCGGCCCAGCCGCTGCGGCGCGACCGTGGGCACCAAGCCGACCACCACGCCCACCGATACGCCCAGTGCGGTCGCCAGCACCGCCGTGACCACCGAGAGCCGGGTTGCGGTCAGCACCCGTGCGAGGACGTCGCGCCCACCTGCGTCGGTGCCCAGGAGGTGCTCGGCGCTCGGCTTCGCCGACAGCTGGGTCAGGTCGGCCTCGCGTGCCAGGTCCCCCCACAGGACCGGACCGAAGACGACGAAGAACACGACGACCGTCAACGCTGCCACAGAGAAGAGACCGACGGGAGAACGCAGCGCGGACAGCCACCCGCGACCCGCCGGAAACCTCTGGGGGCTCTGGTCACCGGCCGCCGAGAGATCGGGCTCCTCGGTGATCGCCGAGCCGGGACCCGACATGCTGGTCAACGTCATCAGGTGTCCTTCAGCGCTGAGCGCGGGTCAAGGAAGACCAGGACGATGTCGATCAGCAGGTTGCTGACCAAGACGATGAGGCCGTAGACGATGACGATGCCCTGCGCGAGCGGGAAGTCCTTGCTCCGTACCGCGTCCACGATCGTGATCCCGAGCCCGGGCCAGGAGAAGATGGTCTCGACCAGCACCGTGCCGGCGACCAGGGAGCCGAGCACGATTCCCCCGACGGTCAGCGACGAGGTCACCAGGTTCGGCAGGGCGTGACGAAGGTAGAGCCGTCGCCTGGACATCCGCTTGGCGCGCGCCGTGCGGATGTAGTCCTGCTCGAACACGGTCAGCGCCTCGACCCGCACGATCCTCGAGACACCCGCTGCGACGCCGATCGAAAGCGCCAGGACGGGTAGCACGTAGGAACTCGGTCCGACTCGGCCCGCTACCGGCAGTACCTGGCTCTGGACGGCGAAGAGGTACACCAGGGCGACTCCCATCAAGAACTCGGGGATGACGGCGAGCAGCCCGCTCATCGAGGTGTAGGTCACGTCGACGGCGGACCTGCGGCCACCGCGGGTGAGAGCGGCGATCACGATGCCGAGCGGGACCGAGACCACGAGCACCACCACGAGCGAGAGGAAGGCGAGCTCCAGGGTCGCGGGCAGTCGCTGCTCGATGATCGTGGTCACCGGCAGGCGCAGGGAGAACGAATCGCCCAGATCCCACGTCAGCAGCCCCTTCCAGAAGTCCAGGTACTGCACCCACAGCGGGTCGTTCAGGCCCAGACTCTCCCGTCGTGCCTCCACGACCGCCGTCGAGGCGTTCGTCCCCAGAGCGTTGCGGACCGGGTCGCCGGGGATCAGGCGCACCATCAAGAACACGACGGTCACCAGCGCGACCACCGAGTACACCAGTCGCAGCAGGCGCCGAGCGACGAACACTCCCAGGCGCCCCGCGCCGGACGGGTTCTTGAGCCTGCCGCCCGGACCCGTTGCGGTTCCGGGCGGCAGGGTGGCGGTCGGTGCGTTGGTCGGCCCGTTGGTCACTTCAGCACACGGATCGCGGAACCCGGCAGCAGCCCGCCGATCGGCGAGTAGAGGGCCGTGGCGCCGTTGAAGTACATCTTGTACGGAGTGATGGACACCGGGACGAGATCAGCATCGGCCATCAGTGCCTTCTCTGCTTCTGCCCACGTCTCGCAGGCCGCGTTACCACTCAGCGTGCTGGCGGCGGCCACGCTGCTGTCGTAGTCGGCGTTGTCGATGGAGGCGAAGTTCGTCGATCCCGGAGCGCCCGGGCCGGACAGGTACTGGGGGAAGATGGCCGGTGTGCCCGACTGGAGGTTCAGTCCCAGCGTTGCGGTCCAGCCTGACGGATCCTGCGTCGCGAAGGTCTGCGCGATGATGAAGTTCTCGTCACCGCCGTCGAGCTTCACCACGGCGCCGGCCGCCTCCCACTGCTTCGCGACGTACTCTGCGGCCGCGCTGCGGGTATCGGTGGTGTTGTCGTAGACCAGGGTGATCTTGATGGGCGTGCCGGCAGCCTGCAGCGCTTGCGCGGCAGCCTCGGGGTCGTAGGAAGGCAGGTTGCCCTCGACGGTGTCATAGGTGCACAGGCTCGGGTCATCGGAGAGCAGGGAGGTCGCTCGCTTGCCCTTGCCGCCGGTGAGGATCTCGGTCAGGGTGTCGAGATCGATCGCCTGGGTCAGCGCACGGCGCACGTCGACATCAGCCGTCGGTGCACCTGCGAAGTGGTTGTAGATGATCATGCCGGACATGGTCGGCGACGGCTGCGACTCCAGGCCGGTGAGGCGCTCCTCGTCGTTGCCACTCACGGTCGCCGCGTTGAGCTCCCCGGAGAGCAGCTGGTTCGCCGCAGTCGACGGGCTCGGCACGATCTTGATCGTCACCGTCTTCGGCATTCCGGGCGTGTCCGAGGTGCTCTCCTTCGGCCCCCACGTGTAGTCGTCGCGGCGGGTCAGGGTGATCGAGTCTCCGGCCACGACGCGATCGATGACGAACGGCCCGGTGCCGTTGCTTCCATCCGAGAGGCTCTTGGGGTCCTTCAGTCCGCCGTCGCACACCAACTGCTGTGCTCCGATGTCGTAGAGCATGAAGGGCCGCGGCTTGGTGGTGGTGACGGTGAGGACATTTCCCTTCGCGCTCGCCTTGGCATCGGCCGGCACCACGGATTCCAGGCGGGGTGACTCGTTGGCCGGATCGACGATCCAGTTCAGGTTGTCAGCCGCCGTCTGCGCGGTGAACGGGGTCCCGTCGGCACAGGTGATGCCATCACGAAGGGTGTAGGTGACCTTGGTCGGGCTCTCGGACCAACTCTCGGCGAGGAAGGGCGCCGGCTCACCGGTCTCGGGGTCGAAGAAGACGAGGGTGTCGTAGGAGTAGAGGCCGACGATCTGCGCGTTCACGATGTTGGTGACCAGCGGGTTGAGGTCGCCCGGGTCGGAGTCGATCGCGACGGTGAAGGTGCCGTCGGTCGCGAACTCCTTCTCGCCACCGCCGGGGTCCGAGCTACCGCACGCTGCGAGGGCCGGCATGGCAAGTGAGAGAGCCGCGAAAGCAACTACGCGTCGGTTCATGGCGGACCCGCCTTCATGTCAGAGAAACGAGGTGTGACTTGAACACCAAGAATCGGGGGGCCTGCACGCCCGACGCATCGGGCGTCTGCTCGATCCTGCATCCAGGCTCTTGGCCGATTGAACCAAGCCACTCGTGTTGCGGGCCTCTCCAGCGGGGTCCGTTGCTTCCGTCCGGGTGTCGAGGCTCCGCTATGGGCGTGGCTCACGCAGTCGTCGGGCGATGCCGAGGCGGAACTGCAGCAGCAGGCCGAACCGTTCGTCGGGGTCGGTGAGGTCCACTCCCCCGACTTGCTGGATACGTTCGAGCCGGTATCGGAAGCTGTTCTTGTGCACGTGAACGGCCCGAGCTGCGGCGGAGACGTCTCCGAAGTGCTCGAGCCAGCTCTGCAGGGTCGGCAGTAGGTGGGTGCCGTGGGTGGTGTCGTAGTCCATGAGTTCGGCGAGCGCACCGCCTATCTCGATGCGTTCGTCTGCCATCAGGTCGCTGAGGCGGAGCAGGAGGGACTCAATGGCCACCTCGGGCAAGGATGCGTGGCGCCTGTTCTCGCGTGGATTCGATCTGAGGACTCTCACGACGGCGTCAGCCTCGCGGCGTGAAGAGTCGAGGTCGCTGACGTCCTCCACGAGACCGCCGAGACCAGCACAGAACTCGGTGGTGGTGTCCAGCCGACCGATGAACTCGCCGACGAGGTCCCTCAGCGCCTGGGTGGCGTGAGCGTGCGCGGCTCGTACCGGGACAACGGCGTAGACCGTGCCACCGAGTTGGGCCGCGATGGCACGCGGGTAGGTCGGTTTCAGGTATGTTCGCAGTGTCGAGGCGATGCGCTGGGTGTCAGCCGCAGTGCTGAGATCCTCGTCTGGTTGAAGGGGGCCGAAGGCCACGACGCACGCCGGTGCCGACGCGAAGGCCAACTGCTGCGCGGCGTCCCGAGCTCCGGCCCCTCCCTCCAAGAGCATGGACAGCAGCGCCACACCCAGCCGTTGGGAGGCATCGGCGCTGACCCGAGCGCGCAACATCTCCAGCGCAACCACGCGTGCCGCCTCGATCATGGCTGCCTCCCGCTCGGGGGTGGGAGGCTCCTTGACGGCGGCCCAGATGGATCCGAGGACTTCACTGCCTGCTTGGACCCTCATCGCCAGCCGGGGAAGCGTGTCGGGGGCGGGGTTCTGCATGAACATCGGCCGCTCAGAGGCGTAGAGGCGGCGGAACACTCCTTGTTCCTTCTGGTATCCGCTGTAGAGCTCGGGGACCTGGAGACCCAGGATCGTCAGACGACGTGGTTCGTCGGTTCCAGCCTGGTCGGCCGAGAAGGCGACCACTCGCGAGGACAGGTCCTCAATGGTCACCGGGGCATCGAGGAGTGCCGACAGCGAGTTCGCCAGGGCGAACAGGTCTCGGTCCGCGTCGCCACCGACGGCCGGTTCGCCGTCCGCGCTGAGATGCAAGGCGCCGCTGAGCAGGGTCGCCACCTGGATCCACGACGCTCCCTGCACCAGGCCGAAGATCGAGACGTTGCCCTGATCCGCCGCGTCGGCCACCTCCTCATCGATGACCAGCGGCTCCCGAACCACCAGAGCCGTGGCTCCCGCTCGGCCCAACGCCTCGACCAACGCGACCAGGCTCTCGCCTGCTGCTGCGCCGACACCCAGCACCACGGCGTCGCGTGGGACATCGGGCTGGTCCAGCGGATCGTGGAGGACGACGGTCGCCACCCCGCGAGCCGGCTGATGTGGACCCGCCTTGATGGTGAGCAACGTCGAGCCGAGCCGCTCGACCAACCGCCCCAGGTCTGACGGACTACTCCCCTGGTCCATCGGGCGATCGTACACGTGGCTGAGCTTCTGTTCGTACGATCGACCCAGCCAGGACGGTACGCCCCTCCAGCACAATGGAGTACTGCGGGCCCCTGGGGCGGCGCCCCGGCAACGATCAAGGAGAAGCGCTCGGCGATGAAGGCATACATCTCTGTCGATATGGAGGGCATCGCCGGCATCGCGACCCTCGATCAGATCGTGCGCGGTGGTTTCGGCTACGCACGGGCCCAGGAGCTCATGACCGAGGAGGCCAACGCCGCGATCGCGGGCGCCTTCGACGGTGGCGCGACCAGCGTGCTGGTCAACGACTCCCACGGGACGATGGACAACCTGATCCCGGACCGTCTCGACCCACGAGCACGGCTGGTGTTCGGCAAGCCCAAGGCCCAGTGCATGGCTGAGGGCCTGACATCCGACTGCGCTGTCGCGCTCTTCGTGGGGTACCACGCGCCCGCTGGGGCGCCTGGACTCTTGGCGCACACCTTCTCCGCCTACTTCGGCGAGGTCCGGGTCAACGGTTCTGCGGTCTCCGAGGCCGAGGTGAATGCGCTGTACGCGGCATCGCTCGGCGTCCCCGTGGGCCTGGTCACCGGAGACGACGTCATCAGCGCGATCGCGACCGAGGTCTTCCCGGGAGCCTCGATCGTGTCGGTGAAGAAGGCCCATGGATTCTCGGCCACGGACTCTGTCGCGCCAAGCGTCGCGAGGGACCTCGTCCGGGAGGGCGCCGCCGATGCGGTCGGGCGGGCATCGTCGATGAGCTGTCCGCCGCCGCCCTCATCGTTCGAAGTCGAGGTCGACCTGCCGTCGCCGGTGGCCGCGGAGCTGGCCGCATGCATTCCCGGCTGTAGCCGAACGGCCGATCGGACGGTGTCGATGATCCTCACCGGCCCGACTGACCTCCTCGGATTCATCACGGTGCTGTACGAGCTCGCTGCGAATGCCGAGCGGGCCCGTGCGGTGATCGGCGAGCGCCGGTAGGAACCCTGGCGCCTTTCGCCACGCCACGGCTCTGCTTCAGCCGGCTTCACTCGCCTCCTCGGATGTCCGAGACGTCTCGTGGACGAGCTCGTCGACGAGGCTGGTGAGGAGCTGGGTGCGCGGGAGGGTCCACGCCAACTCGGCATGCTCGTTGCGAGCATGAGCGCCGCCACCGACGGCGCCCAGACCGTCGAGGGTGGGCACCCCGATGCCTGCAGTGAAGTTGCCGTCGGATGCGCCACCGACGCTGACCTCCTCCAGCGGCGGTTGACCGAGTTCACGCGCGATTCGCTGTGCTTGGGCGAACAACGCAGCCGCCGTCCGCCGTTCCATGGGCGGCCTGTTGATCCCGCCCCGGACGTGGATCTCTGCCGGGACCAGCACGGGCCGCACTTCCCGGATAGCCCGGTCGACGCGGTGCTGCTCCTCGGCTGTGCTAGCTCGGACGTCGACGGCGACCGTGGCCGTCGCTGGCACGGTGTTGGGCGTCGTGCCCGCGTTCATCACCGTCGGGGTGACGGTGGTGCCCGCGGCGGAGTCGGCGAGCCGAGCGATCGCCAGTACCGCCTCGGCGACGGCGACGGTGGCGTTCACCCCCTTCTCCGGATCGAGGCCACTGTGTGCGGCACGACCGCGAACGTCAACCTGGTAGAGCGACACACCCTTGCGCCCGGTCTTCAGCGCGCCGCCGGGGCCAGCCGCCTCCAGCACGAGCGCGGCCTCGCATCTACCGGCTTCCTGCTCGATCAATGCTCGTGAGGTCGCCGAGCCCAACTCCTCATCGCCTGTGACCAGGAGAGTCACTTGGTCGAGCAGGTGGTCGCCGCGGCGCTGCAGAAGCCACGCGAGGGCATGGATGGCCTGGACGACTCCGAGCTTCATGTCGAAACACCCCGGGCCGCGGACGACGCCGCCGGACTCGGCATAGGGCAACTCCTCCAACGTGCCGAGCGGCCAGACAGTGTCGTGGTGCCCCAGCAGCAACACCTTCGGGTCCGCCCCGCGAAGCAGCACATGGTCGACCCCGCCGAGACTGACGATCTCAGGTCGACGACCCAGCCGCTCTTCGACGATGTCGGCGACGACGCGCGCCGAGCGGCGGACCGCGTCCAGATCAGACGAGGGCGACTCACTACGAACGAGTCTGGCCAGATCCTCGAGCAGCGGCGGCAGTTGCCCCGGCTCCGCCGCGCCCTGGCAAGTGGTGTGGTCAGAAGTAGGTACGGACTGCATGAACGACCTCGTAGTCATCGGTGACGACTGGAAGAAGCCGCCATTTGTCGAATGTCGTGCAGGGGTGGGAGATGCCGAAGCAGACGAGATCTCCAACGCTGATCGGGTCGTCGGTGGGAACCGAGACAAAGGCGTGCTGGTCGTTGACCGCAGATACCTGGAGGCCGGTGGCAGCTCGCTGCTGGCCTGCGCTCCGAACGGCGATAGGAATCGGCAATCCCGCGTCAGTGGAGACATCGCGGCGCCCAGCACCGACGATCACCAGTCCTGCCTCGGGGCGGGAAAGCACTTCCGCCCATACCTCCAGTGCTGCCAGCGGCTCCGGGCTCTGGCCCACGAACGGCGACGTCTGGGCATAGATGCCGTGATCGTGAGTCAGGTAGCACCCGCTACGGAGAAGGACAGCGACCCGCGGATCACGCCACTGGTCCCTGAAGCGCGCGACCACCAGGTCGAAGAACGAGCTACCGCCAAACGACACCAGAGGGGTGGCCGCGGCGAACAGGTTCTTGTCGTGGAGGGTTTGGACGACCGTCCCGGCCCAGTCAAGGAAGTCGCGTGCCCGGCGCCTCTTCTCGTTCAGGTCCCTTCCGGGGACCAAGCCTTCGAATCCTCCGACGCCAACCAGATCCAGATGGTCGCTCCGGCGCACCGCCTCGGCAACCCGGATCGCGTCCTCTGTTGTGCGCACACCGGCACGCCCACCGACGTAGCTGACCTCGAGCAGTACCTGCAAAGGTGGCGTGCCTGGTTCTTCCCTGCGCCACGCGGCGGCCACGCGCTCCACGGCGTCAACGGAGTCCGCCAGCGCCAAGATCTCCATGTCCGGATTCACGCGGAGCTGTTCAGCGACGAAGGTGAGGTCGGCGCGGCCCACAAGGGGATTGGCGATCAGCAGGCGGCGGATGCCGGCATGGATGAAAACGCGGACCTGCTGCACATTGGCAACTGTCACTCCCCACGCCCCAGCATCCACCTGACGGGCCACCAGGTCGGGGCTCATCGACGTCTTCGCGTGCGGTGCGATGAGGACGTCGTGCGCCTCGCAGTAGGCGCTCATCAGGTGCAGATTGCGCTCCAAGGCGCGTTCCTTCAGCGCAGCCACCGGAAAGTGGAAGTCACCTTCAAGCAGGTTCCACCCCTGCTCTCCGACCTCAGCCAGCGAAACCTTGCCCTCGGGGAAGCCGCGGTCACGCCAGGTGACCAGGTCCTCACCGCGCGGGGCGTCGAGCGGCCTTCGGTATCCCGGCCGCCGATCAGGCCGCACCATCGCGGACGCCTGACGGGGAGGGTGCGGCGGATCGACTTCGCTGGCGCATGCCCAACTTCAACCTCCTGCGAACAGTCGCTAACACCGCTATCACCGTCGTCGCCTCCTCAGCGGTTGTGAACCATCGGTAGACGCCCGATCGCCGTTCCTCAAGGTTCCTAGAGTGCAGCCGCGGTGCATAGGTTTACGGGAACAAGACTCGGTCCGCAGCTTCGGTCGATGGGCCGATGCGCGTGACTGTTGACGTCGAATTCCCGCGCCCGACGTGCCGCCGGCGTGCTCCACGTGGTCCGGCTGCGCCGGTTTCGACCCGGTGTGGCCCAACAAAGCACCGACGCACAGATGTTGGATGCCGACGGCATCCCTGCGTCGGCGCCGGACGATCAACCGGCACCTAGCTGCTCCTGACCGTGACCGCGGATGAGCTTCGACGCGGCAGGCCATCCAGTCGCGTACGGCGAGCACTCCTATGCGTCGTCCGACCCGCGCCATCGACCTCATGGTAGAGAACGCCAAGCACCGGAACACCGCTCCGGGCGTTGCGACGGGGCCGGCCGGTGACCGGCCGCCATGACGGCGGACACCCAGTCGTCAGCACAACCGAGAGCAAACGGGTTCCCCGAACCTGATGACGCACGTCCCCTCTGAGCACCGAGAGTGTCCAGTCCGCATCAAGTCCGCCCAGTATTTGTGCGAACTTCCAAAGTGCAGCGCGGCAGGCGCTGCCACAACAGCGCAATTGCGCCGAGATGGCAGTCAGACAGCCCAGGCACTGCCCCAGACGACCAGCACGCATGGCCTCCGCCGGAGGGCAGCCCCGGGCCGTTAGGTTGAGGGCATGCGACGTCTCGGAGCGCTGCTCTTCGCCCTGTGCCTCGTGCTGGCGCTGGCCGGGCCGGCCGGCGCGGGCGACCCGCGGTGGGTCTTCTACACCAAGGACAAGCGGAGTTACACGTCCCCGTGGTTCCAGGGCGCGCACCGGATCATGATCCCGTTCGGCTGCACGACCGCGCCGTACTACTCCCCCGACCCACGCTGCGCGGACGACAACGGCTTCCACCACGGGATCGACGTCGCGATGCCGTGCGGGACGCCGCTCTACGCCCGCTTCCACGCACGGGTCGTCCGCAACGACTCGCTCGGTCCGGCGTACGGCGACAACCCGGTGCTGCTGCGGAACAGCAAGCAAGGCTGGGATCTGGTGATCGGCCACCCGCGGAAGGTCTACGTGCGGCCGGGCGACCGGGTGCGCAGGGGCATGCTGTTCGCCCGCGCCAACGATCGTGGCGCGCCGGACGGCTGCCAGCTCCACTTCGAGCAGCGCGCCGTCGGCGGCGGCCTGTCGACCGCCGTCAAGCCCCGTGACCTGCTGGCACTGGCGGTCAGGAGGAGACAGTGACCGAGATCCGCGGCGAGGACTGGTACGGCGAGGACCTCGGTGCCGTCGCCTACTCCGACGTCACGTTCGTCGACGTCGACCTCAGCGAGACCGTCACCCGCGGCGCGACGTTCGAGCGCTGCCGCTTCCACAACTGTCGCTTCAACGGCTCCACGCACGTTGCGTCGGCGTTCGTGTCGTGCGAGTTCCGGCGCTGCAACCTCTTCGACGTGATGCTCGACGGCTGCAAGCTCACCGGCTCCGAGTTCAGCGAGTGCACGCTGCGCCCGATGGCGGTGCGCGGCGGCGTGTGGCGCGGGGTGTCGATCCGGCTCGGCACGCTGACCGGCCTTGAGCTCGACGGCCTCGACCTCCGCGACGCCGACCTGTCGCTGTCCGACCTCGCCGGCACCTCGCTGCGCAACGCCGACCTCGCCGGCGCCACCCTCCGCGAGACCGACCTCCACGGCGTCGACCTGACCGGTGCCGACCTCAGCGGGGTCGACCTCAGCACGGCGCGACTCGAGGACACCCGGCTCGACCTGGCGGGCGCCGTACTCCTCGCGGAGCAGCACGGCGCGATCGTGGACCTACCGAGCCCGTAGCAGCCCGGCGCGCACGCGGATGCCGTCGAGGACGATCCCCAGACCGACGGTGAAGTCGGACTCCGTGCGGGGACCGTCCTCGATGGCGCCGGCGCCGCCGGCCTGGAGGTGGGTCTGCTCGTCGGTCACGTGGCCGAAGACGAAGTGCAGCAGCGTCCGCGCCGCGGTCGGCACCAGCGCCGGGTCGAGGTCGCCGTCCGCGAGCGCAGCGGCCAGGGCGTCGTACGGCGCCGTGGCGCCGAGCCCGAACGAGTACGCCGTCGCGACCAGCTCGGCGCCGTCGCGGTAGGCCAGCAGCGCGTCGCGCAGGTCGGTGCAGACCGCGGTCACCCGCTCGTCCCACGCCTCGGGGAGCTCGCGGTGCGGGCCGCGGGCGAGGATCTCGTCGGCCACGGCGGCCAGCAGCCTCTGCTTGTTGGCGAAGTGGTGGTAGAGCGCGCTGGGCTGGACGCCGAGCTCGGCGCCGAGCCGGCGCATGGTCAGGTCGGCGAGCCCCCAGGTGTCGAGCACGGTCAGCGCCCGCTCGACCACGTCGGTGCGGTGGTAGCGCACGTCACACTCCCCTTCTGCCTCCGTCCCCGTTGACCCGGGGCCGCCCGAACCCTAACCTGAACGCCGTTCACCTGACCACCGTTCGGGTGCCGACCGAAGGATGACGCATGGCCATGGCCGAGACCGCCGACCCCACCTCCACCGAGCGCGCGCCCCGCCGGCGCTCGACCACCACGGACCTCGCGCTGGTCGCGGCGTTCGCCGCGCTGATCTCCGCGTGCGCCTACATCGGCGGCGTCCCGGTGGGCGGCGGCCAGGTGGCGATCACCCTCCAGACCTTCGGCGTGATGCTGGCCGGCTGCGTGCTCGGCCCCTACCGCGGCTTCCTCGCGGTCTCGCTCTACCTGGTGCTCGGCGCCGCCGGGCTGCCCGTCTTCTCCGAGCACTCCTCGGGCCTGGGCGCCTTCACCAAAGCGAGCGCCGGCTACCTGTGGTCCTTCCCGGTCGCCGCGTTGGTGGCCGGCCTCCTGGTCCGCTACGTCGCCGGCTCGCGTCGCACCGGCGCACTCGCGGTGTTCCTGTGCGCGGTGCCCGGCATGGTGCTCAACCACCTCGCCGGCGTCTTCGGCATGAAGGTGTTCTTCGACATCTCGTGGCAGACGGCCTTCACCTACGACGCGCCGTTCTGGCTCGGCGACGTGGTCAAGATCCTGATCGTGGCACTGGTGGCCGCCGAGGTGCACAAGGCGTTTCCCCAGCTCCTGAAGGGCTGAGTGTGCCGATCGCCTTCGAGGCCGCCGGGGTCGCCGTCGCGACGCCGGCCGGCCCGCGGGTGGTGCTCGAGCCGACCACCCTCGAGCTGACCGAGCGCCGGGTCGGCGTCGTCGGCGCCAACGGGTCCGGCAAGTCCACGCTGGCCCGGCTCGTCAACGGCCTGGTGACGCCGACCACCGGGCGAGTCGTCGTCGACGGGCAGGACGTCGCGCGTCAGGGCCCGGCGGTACGCCGCCGGGTGGGATTCGCGTTCACCGACCCGGCCGCCCAGCTGGTGATGCCGACCTGCGTCGAGGACGTCGAGCTGTCGCTGCGGCGGCACGAGAGGGACGCCCGCCGGCGGCGCGAGCTGGCGCTCGGCGTACTCGACCGCTATGGGCTGGGCGCGCACGCCGACGTCAGCGTGCACGCGCTCTCCGGCGGCCAGAAGCAACTGCTCGCGCTCGCCAGCGTCCTCGCCGTCGAGCCGTCGATCCTGGTGGCCGACGAGCCGACCACGCTGCTCGACCTCGCGAACACCCGCCAGGTCGCCGAGCTGCTCTTCGGGCTCGACCAGCAGCTGGTGCTGGTCACCCACGACCTCGACCTCGCGCGACGCTGCGACCGGGTGATCGTCGTGGCCGACGCGCGGGTGGCCTACGACGGAGACCCGGACGCGGCTGTCGACCACTACGTCGCGAGCGTGCTGTCGTGAGCAACCCGTTCCTCGTCGGGAGCTACCGGCCCGGGACGACCGTGCTGCACCGGCTGCCGGTCGGCGCGAAGCTGGCCGGCCTGGCGGCTCTCAGCGTCGTGATCGTGGCGGTCCGCGACCCGTGGTGGGCGGCCGGCTCGCTCGTCGTCGCGCTCGGGATCGCGCTGGTCGCGCGGGTGCCGCTCGGCACCCTTGCCCGGTCGACCCGGGCGGTGCTGCTCATCGCGCTCGTCGCCGCCGCGCTGCAGTGGTGGGTCGGCGGACCGGCCAAGGCGATCGAGACGCTGCTCGACCTGGTCAGCCTCGCCCTGCTCGCGCTCGCGGTCTCGATCACGACCCCGGTCAACGACATCCTCGACGCGCTGGTCCGCTGGATCACCCCGCTGCGCCGGGTCGGCGTGAACCCGGACCGCGTCGCCCTCGCCTTCGCCCTCGCGATCCAGGCCCTGCCTGGCACCGTCGCGCTCGCGCTGGAGACCCGCGACGCCGCCCGCGCCCGCGGCGTCCGGCACCCGCGGGCTCTCCTCACGCCGTTCGTGATCCGGGTCGTCGCCCGCGCCCACGAGACCGGCGACGCGCTGCACGCGCGCGGGATCGGCGACGACTGATCCGGGGTGCCCGGCTGCGCCGGGATCGTCGAGACACCAGAAACGGCCCCGAAATCGGCCGCTGAAGGGCAGATTCGGGTGTCTCGACGGATCAGGCAGTGCGGTCGCTCATCCCGAGTACGACACCTCGGTCCGCCACGCGCCCTCGTCCTGGTGGGCGGCGTCCCAGATGGCGTCGGCGACGCGGTCGGGTGTGAAGGGGCCCTCCTTGCCGAGCGTGCCGCGGACGGTCACCGACACCGCCCGGATGCCATCAGACTTCAAGGTGGCGTCGATGCTGTGCACCAGGTTGCGGAGACCGGCCTTCTGGACGCCGAGGGAGGGCGCCCGGTTCCACGGCTTGTCCGCGGCCATGCTGCCGGTGGCGGTGACCCGGCCACCGGCGGACAGGTACGGCCGCGCCGCCTGCACGACGGTCAGCAGCGCGCCGACGCCGAGTGCCACGTCCTCGAGCAGCTCGGGCACGGTCAGCTCGAGCGGGTCCTTCTCGCGGAAGGCACTCGGGTTGAAGTGCAGCACGTCGATCCGGCCGGCGTGGTCGCCGAACCGGCGGATCGCCGCGGTCGTCGCCTCGGCGTCGGTCAGGTCGGCGACGGCGTGGCTCGCGGTCACACCGAGTGCGGCGATCTCGTCGGCCAGCCCCGCGAGCTGGTCCCCGTCGAGGCCGAGCAGCGCGGCGTCGTACCCCTCCCGCGCGAAGCGGCGCGCGACCGAGCCGCTCACGCCGGGGCCGGCACCGACGACGAGGATCACGGGGCGACTCATGGCACCACCGTAGTCACCAACCCGGTGGCCGACGATCGGCCCAGGGCGCGGCCGACTCCACCTGCGCGGCGAGCGCGAGCAGCAGCGCCTCCTCGGCCGGCCGGGCCGCGAGCATCACCCCGACCGGCAGGCCGTCGCCGGTCCAGTGCAGCGGCACCGAGACGGCCGGCATGCCGGTGACGTTCCACGCCGACGTCCAGGGCGTGAATGCCTTCTGCGCCTCGAAGTCCCGCTCCGGGTGCGCGTCGTCGCGCATCGCCCCGACCTTCACCGGCGGGGTCGCGAGCGTCGGGGTCAGCACGGCGTCGTACGGCGCCAGCGCGGTCAGCGCGCCGGCAGCGAACCGCCGCATCGCGCCGATCGCGAGACCGAACTCCGGGCCGCTCACCGCCCGGCCGCGCTCCGACAGCCAGCGGGTCAGGGGGCGGAGCAGCCGCTCCTTCTCGGGAGGTACGACGGACAGCGCGGTCAGCACCGCCCAGCAGGTCTCGAACACCGGCACGGCCTCCGGAGGCAGCGGCGGCGCCACGTCGACGACCTCGTGGCCGAGCGACTCCAGCAGGCGGGAGGCGTCCTCCCAGGCCGTCTCGCACGCGGGGTCGACGGCAGTGTCGGTGATGAGTGGTGTGATGAAGCGAGCGACCCGGAGCCGCCCCGGGTCGCGGTCGCAGGAGGACAAGAACGTCTCGGAAGGAGGTGGCGCCCAGGCAGGATCCCCCACCCGACGACCGGCGAGTGCGTCCAGCATCGCCGCCGCGTCGCGCACGGTCCGGGCGATCGGCCCGGCCGTCGCCAAACCCGCCGGGTCGCCGTACATGGGGTGACCACTGATCCGCCCGCGCGTGGGCTTGAGGCCGACCAGCCCGCAGCACGAGGCCGGGATCCGGATCGAGCCGCCGCCGTCCGAGCCCTGGGCGACCGGTACCAGGCCGGCGGCGACCGCGGCGGCCGCGCCGCCGGACGAGCCACCCGCCGTGCGGGTGCGGTCCCACGGCGTGACCGCGGGCGGGGCGACGTCCGGCTCGGTGTAGCAGGGCGAGCCGAACTCCGGGGTGTTCGTCTTCCCCAGGCTCACCAGCCCGGCCTCCTCCAGCGCGAGCGTGACGCCGTCGGACACGTCCGGCACGAAGTCGGCGAATGCCGCGGATCCGAACGTGGTGCGCACGCCGGCAGTCAGGTTGAGGTCCTTGATCGCGGTCGGCACGCCCCACAGCGGCGACTCGCCGGGGCCCGACAGCGCCAGCTCCGAGGTGAGCTCCGTGGCACGGTCCCGGGCTCGGTCGGGCGTGAGTGTGATGAACGCGCCGACCGTGTCGAGACGGCCGGCGCGCTCGAGGTAGTGGCCGGCGAGTTCGAGGGGCGAGACCTCGCCCCGGCGCACCAGGGCGCCCTGCTCCAGGGCGGTCAAGTCATGGAGTTCGGCCACGACCCGACCGTAGCCGGGGCGGCCGGACGGCGTCAGGCGGCCGCGCTCTCCGCGTCGAACTCGACGAGGGTGCGCAGCGCGTTGGAGAGGCGGTCGAGCACCTCGGGGTCGGTCAGCACGTCGACCTCGGCGGCCGACTGCGACACGGTGACGTCCTCGACGACGACGGCGCCGGCGACCCTGGCCGAGCGGGCGGCGTCCTCGTGCGCCCACTTGCCGCCGTACGGCGTCGGGGTCGCGCCGATCACGCCGAACGGCTTGCCGACCATCGCGCCGGCGCCGTACGGACGGGAGAGCCAGTCGATGGCGTTGTTGAGGACCGCCGGCATGGTGCCGTTGTACTCCGGCGTCACGGCGAGCACCCGGTCGGCGGCGCCCACGCGCTCGCGCAACGCCTGGGCGGACGCCGGGATCGCGCCCGGGTTGTCGATGTCCTCGTTGTAGAACGGCACGTCGGCGAGGCCGTCGACGATGGCGACGCGGACGCCCTCGGGGGCGCGGGCGGCCAGCAGCTCGGCGAGCCTGCGGTTGACGGAGTCCGAGCGCAGGCTGCCGACCAGGACGGCGATGGTGGTGTCAGTCATGATCAACCAAACGGACCATGGTCCGTTTTCTATTCCCGGGTGCGCCGAGGTGCCGATCACTAGGGTGGGCGCGACATGTCCGAGCCCCGCCTGCTCCCCATCCTCGGCGCTCCCCTACCCGAGCGGCGCGACGCCGCTCGCAACCGGGAGCTGCTGCTCGACGCGGCCAAGGAGCTGGTCGAGCGGTGCGGTGCGCAGGTGATCACGATGGACGCCGTCGCGGCGGCGGCCGGGGTCGGCAAGGGCACCGTGTTCCGGCGGTTCGAGTCCCGCGAGGGGCTGATGGCGGCGGTGCTCGACCACTCCGAGACCGAATGGCAGGCCCAGGTGATGTCCGGAGAACCTCCGCTCGGCCCCGGCGCGGACCCGTGGGAGCGGCTGCTGGCCTTCGGGCGGTCCCGGCTGGAGGCCACGCTCCTGCACGCGGAGCTGATCCGGGAGGCGGGCCGGGCCGGGAGCCGGTCGTACGCGGCGTACTCCTTCGCCGCGATGCACCTGCGCTACCTGCTCGGCGAGCTCGGCGTGACCGGCGATCTGCAGCTGCTGGCGGTCGCACTGCTCGCCCCGCTGGAGGGGCCGGTCCTCGACCAGCAGGTGACCATCGACGGCTTCCCGGTGGACCGGGTCTACGACGGCTGGGTCGACCTGGCGCGCCGGATCACCGGCCGGAGCGCCTGAGTCAGACCTCGTGCCGGCGCAGCCCGAAGGTGACGCCGTCGACGAGCGCGCCCCAGGACGCCTCGATCACGTTGGCGCCGACCCCGACGGTGACCCACGACGACTCGCCGTCGCTGGTCTCGATGAGCACGCGCGTGATCGCGTCGGTGCCGTGGCCCTGGTCGACGATGCGCACCTTGTAGTCGATCAGCTCGAGCTTCGCGACCTCCGGGTACGCCTGCTCGATCGCCTCGCGCAGCGCGTGGTCGAGCGCGTTGACCGGGCCGTTGCCCTCGCCGGTGACGACGTAGCGGACCCCCCCGGCGCGCAGCTTCACGGTCGCCTCGGAGACCGCGTCGGCCGACGGCATCGTCTCGGTGATCACGCGCCAGGACTCGACGTCGAAGTACGACGGGCGCTGCCCCTCGACCTCCTCGACCAGCAGCAGCTCGAAGGAGGCGTCGGCCGCCTCGAAGGTGAATCCCCTGCTCTCCAGCGCCTTGACCCGGTCGGTGATCCGGGTGACCAGCTCCCGGTCGCCGGAGAGGTCGAAGCCGAGCTCGCGGCCCTTGAGCTCGATCGACGCGCGACCGGCCATGTC
The DNA here is from genome assembly GCF_054782915.1 of Nocardioides hungaricus. Taxonomy (NCBI): domain Bacteria; kingdom Bacillati; phylum Actinomycetota; class Actinomycetes; order Propionibacteriales; family Nocardioidaceae; genus Nocardioides; species Nocardioides hungaricus. Next base: position 48,691 of record NZ_BAAGRO010000066.1, read on the forward strand.
GGAGACCAGCAGCCGCATGTCGTTGCCGACGCCGGCGGGGTCCATGTGCTGGTAGAGGTCCGGGTCGACCTTGATCGCGCTGGCGTGCAGGCCGGCCTTGTGGGTGAACGCCGAGGCGCCGACGTAGGGCTGCCGCGACGCGGGCGGGAAGTTGGTGACCTCGGCGACCGCGTGCGCGATCCGGGTCGCCTCGCCGAGCAGCCCCTGCGGCAGCACCTCGCGACCGAGCTTGAGCTCGAGGTTGGCGACGACCGAGACCAGGTCGGCGTTCCCGGTGCGCTCGCCGTAGCCGTTGATGGTGCCCTGCACATGGGTCGCGCCGGCGTCGACGGCTGCGAGGGTGTTCGCGACCGCGCATCCGGTGTCGTTGTGGCAGTGGATGCCGACCCGCACCTGCGCGCTCTCCCGCACGTCGTGCACGACGTCGGCGACCCACCCCGGCAGCATGCCGCCGTTGGTGTCGCAGAGCGCGATCACCTCGGCCCCGGCGCCGTACGCCGTGCGCAGCACCTCGAGCGCGTAGTCCCGGTTCGCGCGGTAGCCGTCGAAGAAGTGCTCGGCGTCGAGGAACACCGTCTGCCCCTCCTCGCGCAGGTGCGTCACGGTGTCGCGGATCATCTCGAGGTTCTCCTCGAGCGTGGTGCGCAGCGCGAGCTCGACATGGCGGTCGTGCGACTTCGCGACCAACGTGACCACGCCGGCGCCGCTGTCGCGCAGCGCCGCGACCAGCGGGTCGTCGGCGGCCCGCACGCCCGCGCGCCGGGTGGCGCCGAACGCCGCGAGTCTCGCGTGCCGGAGGTCGAGCTCGCCGGCCGCGCGCCGGAAGAACTCGGTGTCCTTGGGGTTCGCGCCCGGCCAGCCGCCCTCGATGTAGCCGACGCCGAGGCCGTCGAGCTGGCGGGCGATCGCCAGCTTGTCGGCGACGGAGAGGCTCAGCCCCTCCTGCTGCGCGCCGTCGCGCAGGGTGGTGTCGTAGACGTGGAACGCGCCGTGGAGGTCCATCGGTTCTCTCTCGCTGACTGGCTCGGGCAACAAAAAAGCCTCTCGGAGTACGAGAGGCAGCGCGTCGGGCGGGTGCTCGACGCGCTAGGAAATGATGATCACCTGATGATGCACAGCTCCATCGTGCCACGGCGACCGCATCCTGGGCGAGCGATCTCGCGATCTGGATCGCTCCGCTCGTCTACGATCGGCGAGGTGCGCCTGCCCGCGATCGCCCTGCTCTGCGTGGGGATCCTGGGGCTCACACCGCCCGCGGGAGCCGAGACCGCCGACCCGCTCACCGGCACCGGCGGTTCGCGGCCGTGGTTCAGCGGCAACACCACGCCGGCCGCCACCGTGCCGTTCGGGATGGTCCAACTGGGGCCTGACACGACCGGCGACGCCGCGTCGGGGTACGACGCCGCCTCCGCCGAGGTGCGCGGCTTCTCCCCCACCCACCTCTCCGGCGCGGGCTGCCGCGCGTTCGGCGACGCACCCGTCCTGCCGGTCGCCGGCGCGGTACCGGAGAACCCGGGCACCGCCACCGCCGTCCTCGAGAAGGAGACCGAGCGCGCCGTGCCCGGCAGCTACACGGCCACCGTCGGCGGGGTCGGCGTCGATCTCACGGCCGCCGCCCGGGTCGGGCTGATGCGGTTCGCCTACCCGGCGGGCGAGCGCGCGTTCGTGCTCGTGAAGGCCGCCGGCGGCCTGGCCGACACCAGCGCCGCGCGGGTGTCGTTCCCGAGCGACCGCGAGGTCGCCGTACGCGTGCGCGGCGGCGGGTTCTGCGGCCAGTCCAACGAGTACGTCGTGAGCGTGCTCTACCGCTTCGACCACCCGTTCCGCTCCCGCGGGACGTGGGACGGCGGCGCGTGGGTCGACTTCGGCCGGGAGCGGGTGGTGCGCGCCCAGGTCGCGGTGTCGTACGTCGACGCCCGCGGCGCGCGCCGCAACCTGGAGCTCACGGACCCGGGCTGGTCGGTCGACCGGCTCGCCCGAGACGCGGCCCGAGCCTGGGACACCGAGCTCGACCGGGTCACGGTCAGCGGCGGCGACCCCGCCGAGCGCGCCCTGCTGCGCACCGCGCTCTACCACGCGCTCCTCCACCCCACCCCGGTCAGCGACGCCGACGGTCGCTACCCCGGCTTCGACGGGCGGGTGCGCCGGCTCCCCCGCGGCGAGGTCCAGCTGAGCTCGATCTCGGGCTGGGACGTCTACCGCACCCAGATCCCGCTGCTGGCCTGGCTCCGTCCCGACGTCGCCTCGCAGGTCGTGCGGTCGCTGCTGCGCGACGCCCGGCAGAGCGGCGCGTTCCCGCGCTGGCCCGTGGTCGCCCAGGACAGCGGTGTCATGGACGGCGACCCGGCCGGCCCGATCGCGGCGGCGGCGTGGTCGTTCGGCGCCCGCGACTTCCCGCTCGACGAGGTGGTCGACCGGCTGGTCCGGCAGCCGCGCGAGGGCGGCGCCGACTACCGGCGCCTGGGCTGGGTCCCGGGGAACGGCTCCGCCACGCTGGAGTACGCCGCCGCCGACTTCGCGATCTCCCGGCTGGCCCGGGCAGCCGGCCGGACCGCCCTCGCCGAGCGCGTCGAGCGGCGCAGCGCCGGCTGGCGCACCCTGCTCGACGGCGACCTCCTCCGCTCCCGCGACGCGGCCGGCGCGGTCGTCGCCGGCGGCTTTGAGGAGGGGAGCGCGCTCCAGTACACCCTCGGCGGCGTGCCCCAGGACATGGCCGGCCTGCTCGGGTCGCTCGGCACGGCCGAGGAGGTCACCGCCCGGCTGGACGACTTCTTCACCGAGCTCAACGCCGGGACCGCGCCGTACGCGTGGCTCGGCAACCAGCCGTCGTTCCTCACGCCGTGGACCTACCAGTGGCTGGGCGAGCCGGCCCGCACCCAGGACGTCGTCGACCGAGCCCGCGCCGAGCTGTGGTCGGCCGGCCCCGACGGCCTGCCCGGCAACGACGACCTCGGGTCGCTGTCCTCTTGGTACGTCTGGACGTCGCTCGGCCTCTACCCGCTGACGCCCGGCACGCCGAACCTCGCGGTCGGCACCCCGGTGTTCGACACGATCACCGTCCGTCCGCGGGGCGGGCCGGCGACCCGCATCGTCCGCTCCGGACCGAGGCGGTACGTCGCCGCGCTCCGTGTCGACGGCGCCGACCGCGCCAGGTCCTGGCTGGCGGGCCGGCCGCGCCGGATCGAGGTCGTGACCACCGCCGACGCCGACCCGGCGTGGGGCACCGCGCCGCAGCACCGGCCCCCGTCCTACGGCAGCTGAACGTCCGGCCGGCCGCCCGCGGGCGTCCAGGTCGCACCGGAGAGGTCGGCGCGGAAGCCGAGCGCGCCGGCGACGGCGAGCACGAGCAGGAGCGCGACCACCCACCGAGCGCGGTCCGCGGCCAGCGGGTCGACCACCCGCGACACCGGTCCGCGCACCCGCGAGCCGCCCGGTCCCGACCACAGCGCGATTGCCAGCGCGACGCCGCACACGAACAGCGCGAGCTCGAGCCCGGTCGCGATCGCGTAGCAGACCAGCGCGGCCGCGACCGCCAGCCCGAGGCTCCACAGCCACAGCAGCAGCGTGCTCGGGATCGACTGCACCAGGTGCCACGGCGCGGCGAGGAGCACCTGCGCGCTGTCGTACCACCTGCGGCCGCGCTGCTCCCGGCGCTGGTCGCGCGCCGACCCCGCCAGCGACCCGCTGCGCAGCAGCCAGACCACGATCAGCATCAGCCCGGACGTGAGCCAGGGGAACGCCGCGCTGCCGGCGCCGCAAGCCAGCGCGACCCCGACGAGCAGCGTGGCGCGGCGAAGCCTCACGGCGAACGGCGGCCTCGGCGCCGGCGCCGGCGCCGGCTCGTACGACGTGAGCGCCAGCGTGTGCGGCTCCGCGGCCTGGTGGCCGGGCCAGACGTCGGTCTCGTCGTCGGCGGCGGCCTGGGCGGCCAGCGCCAGCGGGACCGTGTAGGGATCGTGCGGCGGAGCAGCCGGTGGGGCGGCCGGCCGCTCACCGCGGCGGGTCGTCATCGGGCGCAGCCAGGCGAGGATCCGGTCGAGCGTGGGCCGGTTGCGCGGCTCCGGGTCGAGCGCGGCGGCGACCACCTCGCGCAGGTCGTGCGGCAGCCCGTCGAGGTCGGACTGGCCGCGGCGGACCCGGTCCATGATCGCCATCGACGGGCCACGGCCGAACGGCCCGTGACCGGTGCCGGCATAGGCGACGGTCGCGGCCCAGGAGTGCACGTCGGAGGCGGCGGTCGCGTCGTCGCCGTACAGGATCTCCGGTGCCAGGTAGCCCGGCGTGCCCAGCAGCCAGCCGGTGTGGGTGAGCCGCGGGTCGTCGGCGACCCGGGCCAGGCCGAAGTCGATGAGGATCGGCGTGCGACCCTCCATCAGCACGTTCGAGGGCTTCACGTCGCGGTGCAGCACGCCGACGGAGTGCACGGACGCGACGCCCTCGGCGAGGCAGGCGGCCAGCCAGTAGAGGTCGTCGCCCTCGACCGCGCCCTCCTCGATCACGAGATGGTGCAGCGAGAGGCCGGGGACGTACCGGGTGGCGACGTAGGGGATCTCGGCCCACGGGTCGGCGTCGACGATCTCGGCGACCCACTGGCTGCGGATCCGGCGCAGCGACCCGACCTCGCGCTCGAGCCGGCGGCGGGCCTCGTCGTCGCCGACGATGTGCGGGCGCAGCACCTTGAGTGCCACCCGCGGGCCGGCGTCGCCGCGGCGCGCGAGGTGGACGACGCCCATCCCGCCCTCCCCGAGCCGGCTGAGCAGCGTGTACCCCCCGACCGTCGTCACGGGGCGAGGCTACCCGGCGCGGGTCCGTTCCCCGGGCACCGACGGGCCGGGACGGCGGGTCGTGGAATAAGGTAAGCCTAACCTCTAGCAACGCATCCGACGACACCGTCCGGAGGACCCGGAAGATGACCACGACCGCCCCCGCGCCGGTCGCCGCTCCCCCGCAGCCGCGCGGCGCCCGCCGCGGCTCGGTCCGCGGCATCGTGGTGCTCACCGGACTGCTGGTGCTGGCCGCGCTGCTCAGCCTCGTCATCGGCAGCCGGATGATCCCCGTCGGCACCGTCGTCGGCGTGCTGTTCGACCCCGACGGCTCCGACGCCTCGACGATCGTGCACGGCCTGCGCATCCCCCGCACCGTGCTGGCGATCGTGGTCGGGATCGCGCTCGGCATCGCCGGCGCCCTGATGCAGGGCCACACCCGCAACCCGCTCGCCGACCCGGGCCTGCTCGGCGTCGAGGCCGGCGCGACGTTCGCCGTCGTGCTCGGCATCTACGCCTTCGGCGTCACCGAGCTCACCGGCTACGCCTGGTTCTCGCTCGTCGGGGCCGGCATCGCGGCCGCGGCGGTGTTCGCGATCGGCTCGACCCGCGGCGGACCCGACCCGGTCTCGCTGATCCTCGCCGGCATGGCGGTCAGCGCCATCCTCTTCTCGCTCACCCAGGTCCTCGTGCTGCGCGACACCGACACCCTGGACGCCTACCGCTTCTGGGCGGTCGGCTCGGTCAGCGGCCGCGGCATGGACGTCTTCTGGCAGGTGCTGCCGTTCATCGTGGTCGGGCTGGCCCTCGCCGCCCTCAGCGCCTCGACGCTCAACCTGCTCCAGCTCGGCGACGACGTCGCCTCCTCCCTCGGCCTGCACCCGATGCGGGCCAAGGTGATCGGCGTCCTCGGCGTGATGATGCTGACCGGTGCCGCCACCGCCGCGTGCGGCCCGATCGCGTTCGTCGGCCTGGTCGTCCCGCACGTCGCGCGGTTCCTCTCCGGCGTCGACTACCGGTGGGTGATCCCCTACTCCGGGCTCCTCGGCGCGCTGCTGGTCCTCGTCGCCGACGTGATCGGCCGGGTCGTCGTCCGGCCCGCCGAGCTCCAGGTCGGCCTCGTGATGGCGCTGGTCGGCGGCCCGGTCTTCATCCTCCTCGTGCGTCGCTTCCGGATGGTGCGGATATGAGCGCCCTGACGAACACCCTGGCCACTCCCCTCCGCGTCGGGGCGGCCTCCTGGCTGGTGCCGGTGCGTGCCGGCCTGGTCGCAGCCGCCGGCCTGCTTGTCCTGGCGGCGCTGTTCGCGCTCGACCTCGCGCTCGGCGACTTCGACATCCCGCTCTCGGCGGTGGTCGGCACGCTGTTCGGCGGCGGCGACCCCGGCCAGCGGTTCATCGTGATGGAGCTGCGTCTCCCGCAGACGACCGTCGCGCTGCTCGCCGGCGCCGCGCTCGGCCTGTCCGGGGCGCTCACCCAGACCTTCGCCCGCAACCCGCTGGCCAGCCCCGACACCCTCGGCATCAACCAGGGCGCGGCGTTCGGCGCGGTCGCGGTGATCGTGCTCACCGGCGCCTCCGGGTACGGCGGCGGCCTGGTCTCCGGCACGCTGCAGCAGGTCGGCGTACCCATCGCCGCCTTCGCCGGGTCGCTGCTCGCCGCGACGCTGCTCTACCTGCTCTCCTGGCGGCGCGGCATCGACGGCCAGCGCCTGGTCCTCATCGGCGTCGGCCTCACCGCGATCATGGTGGCCCTGACGAACTGGCTGCTGGTCAAGGCCCGCATCCAGGACGCGGCGTCCGCCCAGGTCTGGCTCAACGGCTCGCTCAACGCCCGCGGCTGGGAGCAGGGCCGGCCCCTGCTGGCCACGCTGGTCGTGCTGACGCCGATCGCGCTGCTGCTGGCCCGCAGCCTCAACGCCATGCAACTCGGCGACGACTCCGCCCGCGGCCTCGGCGTCCGGCTCCAGGTCACCCAGCTCCTCACGCTGGTCGCCGCGTGCGGCCTCGCGGCGATCGCGGTCGCGGCGGTCGGCCCGCTCGGCTTCGTGGCCTTCGTGGTCCCCCAGATCGCGCTGCTCCTCACCGGCGGCTCCCGGCCGCCGATGCTCGCGTCCATGGTGTACGGCGCCGTCCTGGTCGTCGGCGCCGACCTCGTCACCCGCGTGGTGCTCCCCTTCGCCCTCCCGGCCGGCCTGGTGACCTCGGCGATCGGTGCGCCGTACCTCATCTGGCTGCTGCTCCGCACGAACCGAAAGGTCTCCGCATGAATGAGTCGGGCATGACTCAGAGCCGCCTGCGCGCCGAGTCCGTCACCGTCGGGTACGGCGAGGAGCCGGTCGTCCGCGACCTCTCGCTGGCCGTACCGGACGGCAAGGTCACCACGATCATCGGCCCCAACGGCTGCGGCAAGTCGACCCTGCTGCGCACGATGGCCCGCCTGCTCAAGCCGACCAGCGGCTCGGTCGTCCTCGACGGCGAGACCGTGCACGACCTGCCCACCAAGGAGGTCGCCAGGCGGATGGCGCTGCTGCCGCAGAGCCCGATCGCGCCCGAGGGGCTCGCGGTCCGCGACCTGGTCGGCCGTGGCCGGCACCCGCACCAGCGCTGGTTCAGCCAGTGGTCGCCGGACGACGAGCGGGTCGTCGAGGCGGCGCTGGAGATGACCGACACCGCCGACCTGCGCGACCGCGCGCTCGAGCAGCTCTCCGGCGGCCAGCGCCAGCGCGCCTGGATCGCGATGACCCTCGCCCAGGACACCGACCTGCTGCTGCTCGACGAGCCGACGACGTACCTCGACCTCGCCCACCAGGTCGAGGTCCTCGACCTGGTGACCCGCCTCAACCGCGAGCGCGAGCGCACCGTCGTCATGGTGCTGCACGACCTCAACCTGGCCGCCCGCTACAGCGACCTCATCGTCGTGATGAGGGACGGCGTCATCGTCGCCCAGGGCGCGCCGCACGAGGTGTTCACACCTGAGCTGCTGCGCGAGACCTTCGGCCTGAGCGCCGACGTGCTCACCGATCCGCGCACGGGACTCCCGATCGTGGTCCCGGTCTGCTCCGTCCCCGTCCCCGACTCCCGAGAGCTCTCGCACGCACCGACTGCGTAGGCGGACGACCCGGGAAGGACGACACACGTGGGCCCGGCACCCCCCTAGGGTGCCGGGCCCATGTGCTTCCGCGGCTGTTGTGGCGACAGCCCCGTCAGCGTGGGGGCTACTCGGCCGACTTCGGCGGCACGGTGGCCGGGTCGCCGTCGGCGGCGGCCGCGAGCTGCGGCACGTAGCGGTCGAGCACGTAGGGGATGCTCAGCGGCGTGACGAACGAGTGGGCGACGTAGTAGCTGCCGGCGTCCGCGCTGATGTCGAACCAGCGGCCCTGGTCATAGGCGGTGGTGCCCTCGAAGATCTGCTGGACCTGCTTGTCGGCGGCGATGTCGATCCAGACGGCGACGCCGATGTCGCCGAGGTCCGAGGTGCGCTCGGCGCTCAGCGAGATGCCGAACTCGCTGTCGTCGGCGGTGGTGATCACCGGGTGCAGGTCGAAGCCGAGGTCGACGAGCATCCGTGAGCGCGGGTCCTCGGGGCCGTAGATGAACAGGCCCTGGTACGGCGTGATGACCGCGGCGGTCTGGCCCTTGAAGCCGGGGTTCGCGGCCGCCTCGTCGGCGATCCGCTTCGTGACGCCGTCGATGACCTCTTGCGTCCTCTTCGGCTGGCCGACGGCGGTGCCCACGGTCAGCGCCATCTCCTCCCACGGCGTGCCGTAGTCGGCGTAGTCGCCGGACTGGGCGACGACCGGGACGCCCATCGCGGAGAGCTTCTTGTACTCGGCCTCGGTCATGCCGGTGTACTGCCCGATGATCAGGTCGGGCGCGAGCGAGGCGACCTTCTCGATGTCGATCCCGTTGGTGTCCTTGAGGACGGTCGGCAACTCGGCGTCGCCGAGGTACTCCTGCGCCCAGGGGTAGACGCCCTGGAGCTTCTCGTCGCCGAACCAGTAGGTCACCCCGACCGGCACGATGCCCAGCGCGAGCAGCGTGTCCTGCTCGAGGTAGCCCACGCAGACCACCCGCTTCGGCGCCGACTCGACCGTGGTCTCGCCGTACTTGTGCTTGATGGTGACGGGGAAGGCGGCCTCCTCGGTCGGACCGCCCGAGCCGGTCGTGGGGCTGCCGGACGTGCCGCCGTCGTCACCGCAGGCGGCGAGGACGGGGGCGACCGCCAGCACGGACAGGCCGGCCAGGAAGCGGCGGCGGGTCGGGTTCATCGTTCTCCTTGATGGTGGGTGGGGTTCCCAAGAGGGATCAGGACGGGAGGGCGCGCGGAGCCTTGCCCGCGGTGGCCTGCTCGAGCATCGGCGTGAGCCGGTCGAGCGCGTACTGCAGGCTGAGCGGGGTCAGGAAGTAGAGGGCGCCGGCCAGGGTCGCGTCGGTGTAGACCGCGCGGTTCTCGGCGACCGCGGGCAGCGTGCCGATGGTGCCGAACTTCTGGAGGCTGTCGAACATCTTCTGGTCCTCGGTGGCGAAGACGATGACGTCGGCCTCGAGCAGGTTCGTGTTCTCGGCCGAGATCTGCGCCTGCGAGCCGATGTCGGGTGCGAAGTCGTCGAGGCCCTCGGTCATGGTGAAGCCGAGGTCGGTGAGGAAGCTGGTGGCCAGGCCGTCGGGGTAGACGTAGAGCATGCCGTCGTACGGCCCGCCCTGGGAGAACGTCGCCGTGCGGCCCTTCCACTCGGGATGCGCCTTGCGCACCTCGGCGTACCTGCCCTGGACCCTGTCGATCAGCGCCTGGCCGTCGGCCTCGCGGCCCAGCGCCCGGGCGACCTGGAGAACCTGGTCCGGCCAGGGCGAGAAGTAGGGCGTGGAGCCCTCGACGTTGGTCACCGTGGGCGCGATCGCGGACAGCAGGTCGTAGTCCTTCTGGGTCATGCCGGAGTTGGTGCCGACGATCAGGTCCGGCTCGAGGGCGGCGATCTTCTCGAACTCGATGCCGTTCGCCGTGCTCAGCACCTCCGGCTGCGCGTCGCCGAGCAGGTCCTGGGCCCAGGGCCAGGTGGCGTAGGGCTGCTCGCCGTACCACTCGGTGACGGCGATCGGGGTGACCCCCAGCTCGAGCAGGATGTCCTGCTCGGTGAGCCCGACGACCACCACCCGCTCGGGGGCCTGCTCGACCACGGTCTTCCCGAGGCGGTGCTCCACGGTGACCGGGAACGCGTCCGCGGCGGCCGAGGCGGTGCTGTCCGGAGCCGACCCGGGCTCGCCCTCGGAGCCGCAGGCGGTCAGCAGCAGCGGCAGCGCAAGCACGGCCGCGGCGACGACACGGAGACGCATGGAGAGACCCATCCTTCGTTAGGTGAGCCTAACCTTATCCTGTCCGTCCTCGCGCGCGCGACAGCGGGTCCGGATGTCGAGCCCGGCGCGCGTGCCAGTGGTCAGGCGATCCGGTGCATCCAGCCGAAAGTGTCCTCGGAGCGGCCGTACTGGATGTCGACCAGGGCCTGGCGGATCCGCATCGTGAGGTCCTGGCTCTGCGGGGCGGGCGCGCTGCCACCGTCCCAGAGCAGCTCGCCGACGGGGGTGACGACCGCGGCGGTGCCGCAGGCGAAGACCTCGGTGATCCGGCCGCTGGTGACACCCTCGCGCCACTCGTCGATGGAGAACCTCCGCTCCTCGACCTGGTGGCCGAGCTTGCCCGCCAGCTCGATGATGCTGGCACGGGTGATGCCCTCGAGGATGGTGCCGGTCGCGGGGGTGACGATGTGCCCGTCGTCGTGGACGAAGTACATGTTCATCCCGCCGAGCTCCTCGACGTAGCGGCCCTCCTGGCCGTCGAGGAAGACCACCTGGTCGCAGCCGTGCGCGGTGGCCTCCTGCTGGGCGACCAGCGAGCTGGCGTAGTTGCCGCCGGTCTTGGCCGCGCCCATGCCGCCGCGGCCCGCGCGGGTGTACTCCTCGGTCAGCCACAGCGTGACCGGCTTGACGCCGCCCTTGAAGTAGGCGCCCGCGGGGCTGGCGATCACCATGAACGTGACGTGCTGGGCCGGCCGCACGCCCAGGAACGCCTCGGACGCGAACATGAACGGCCTGATGTAGAGGCTCTTCTCCCCCGCCGGGTCGGGCACCCAGCGCTCATCGATCGCGACGAGGGCGTCGACGGCCTGGACGAAGCCCTCGACCGGCAGCGCCGGCAGCGCGAGCCGGTGGCTCGAGCGGACCATGCGGGCGGCGTTCTCCTCCGGCCGGAACGACCAGATCGAGCCGTCGTCGTGGCGGTAGGCCTTCATCCCCTCGAAGGTCTCCTGCGCGTAGTGCAGGACCGCGGTCGCCGGGTCGAGGGTGAGCGGGCCGTACGGCTCGATGCGGGCGCCGTGCCAGCCGGCGTCCGGCGTCCACTCGACCGTGAGCATGTGGTCGGTGAAGTGCATACCGAAGCCGGGGTTCGCGAGGATCTCGGCGAGGCGCTCGGCTGCGACCGGGGCGCTCGACGGGGTAGTGCTGATCTCCATGGAGGACAACTTAGTCGGCCTTCCTACTAAATGGGGCAGGAGCCTCGGCCGAGGTTTCGGCTGCTGGCAGCCAAAACCCGCAAGGTCGCGAGCAGACGCGTCAGCCGGCTACTCGGGCAGCGATCGCGTCGCCGACCTCGGCGGTACGCCGGGCGGCACCGGGCGTGCGCGCGGCCAGATCGTCGACGACCGCGGTCTCGATGGTCGCCGCCGCCTCGGCGTACCCGAGGTGGTCGAGCAGCAGCGCCACCGAGAGGATCGCGGCGGTGGGGTCGGCCTTCTGCTGGCCCGCGATGTCGGGCGCCGAGCCGTGCACCGGCTCGAACATGGAGGGGGCCGTCCGGTCGGGGTTGACGTTGCCGGAAGCCGCCAGGCCGATGCCACCGGTGATGGCGGCGGCGAGGTCGGTGATGATGTCGCCGAAGAGGTTGTCGGTGACGATCACGTCGAAGCGCACGGGGTCGGTGGTCAGGAAGATCATCGCGGCGTCGATGTGCATGTAGTCGCATGCGACGTCGGGGTACTCCGCCCCCACCTGCTGGAACAGCCGCCACCACAGCGAGCCGGCGTTGGTGAGCACGTTGGTCTTGTGGACCAGCGTCAGCTTCTGCCGCGGGCGCCGCCGGGCGCGAGCGAAGGCGTCGCGCACGACGCGCTCCACGCCGTACGCGGTGTTGACCGAGACCTCGGTGGCGACCTCGGCGGGGGTGCCGACGCGCAGGGCGCCGCCGTTGCCCGTGTAGGGGCCCTCGGTGCCCTCGCGGACCACGACGAAGTCGACCTCGCCCGGGTCGGCCAGAGGGGACGTCGCGCCCGGGAAGATCCGCGACGGGCGCAGGTTGACGTAGTGGTCGAGCTCGAAGCGGAGCCTGAGCAGCAGGCCGCGCTCGAGGATGCCGGGGGGCAGGTTCGGGTCGTTGGGCCTGCCGCCGACGGCGCCGAGGACGACGGCGTCGTGCTCGCGGATCTCGGCGAGCACGGAGTCGGGCAGCACCTCGCCGGTGGCGAGGTAGCGCTCGGCGCCGAGGTCGTAGCGGGTCTGCTCGAACTTCACGCCCTCGGGGGACGCGACCTCGAGCACCTTGAGGGCCTCGGCGGTCACCTCCTGGCCGATGCCGTCGCCGGGGATGACGGCGAGCTGATGCGTTCCGGAGTTCGAGGAGGTCATGGCGCAGAGGCTAGTTGTCGTCGGGCCGCTGGCCGCCGTTGTCCCGCAGGTCGAGCGAGGCCTGGAGGGCGGCCTGGACGTTCTCGTGGCTGCGCGGGTTGTCGGGGTGGTGGCTGGCCGGACCCCAGTCCGGGTACATGTCGTACATCGATCTGCTCTCTCTGGTGTGGGTTCTCTTCATCGGCGTCCGTGCGGTCCCGGTACACCTGAGACGAAGATGGCCCGACACGCGGGGAGCGCGGTCGACTCGTGGATCTCACGAGCGAGGGAGAGACCATCAGGATGCGGATCGCGCCGTGCTGCTGGGGCGGTCCTCGCGCGGAGACATCTTCGACTCGGATGTGCCCGGACCAAGAGGTCGGACAGGGGCAAAGAGGCCGTCGACGCCGAACTCCGCGGCGAGGTGGCCTCTCGCTAAGAAGCCTCGCCGCGGCGCTCAATGAGTACGAAGACGCTCCGCATGGTGGGGCTACCGTACGGGAGGCCGCCGCGCTCGGCCACGACATCCCGCAGAGTGTTCGACATGCGAGACAGTTGGTCCGAAATGGAAGACTCCGCACCATGAGCGCCCCTCCCGAGCTGCCCGACGTCGTGGCGCGCGCGTTCGACGTGTCCCGCAAGGCGGGGTACGCGTCGTTCTGCCGCAACGAGACCGGCCGGCTGCTGGCCACCCTGGCCGCCACCCGGGAGGGCACGATGGCCGAGTTCGGCACCGGCTGCGGCGTCGGTACGGCGTGGCTGCGCTCCGGCGTACGCGGCGACGCCAAGATCCTGACCGCCGAGCTCAACGCGAGGCTCGCCGACGCGGCCGCCGAGATCTTCGAGGACGACCCGCAGGTCGAGGTGCTCTCCGCGGACTGGTCGACGCTGCTCGACAAGGGCCCGTTCTCGCTGCTCTTCCTCGACTCCGGCGAGCCCACCGAGGTGGGCGTGGACTCGGTCGCCGACCTGGTCGAGGAGGGCGGCATCGTCGTCCTCGACGACCTCACCCCGTGCGAGCTGTGGCCGCCGATCGCCTACGGCCGCGTGGACTCACTGCGCGAGCAGTGGCTCACCGACGACCGGTTCACGGCCGTCGAGGTGATGGTGGCGCCGGATGCGAGCGCCCTGATCGCGACGAGGCGCTGAGCCGGGACATGGCAGCCCGCTCGCGCCGCGCGGCCGTGGCGACGGTCGATCCCCGGGCGACGGCCGCCGCGCTCGACGCGCTGAGGGCGGGCGGCAGCGCGGTCGACGCGGCGATCGCGGCGAACGCCGCCCTCGCCGTGACCCTCCCGAACCAGTGCGGCCTCGGCGGCGACCTGTTCGCCGTGGTCCACCGTCCCGGCGAGGAGCCGCGGGCGCTGGAGGCGGCCGGGCGGGCGGGGGCCGGCAGCGACGCCGACGCGCTGCGCGCGCAGGGGTACGACGCCGTACCCCCGCACGACGTGGCGAGCGTGACCGTCCCCGGCTGCGTGGACGGCTGGGCGGCCCTGCACGCCGACGGCGGCCGGCTGCCGTGGGCCGACCTCTTCGCCGCGGCGATCGGCTGCGCCGAGGACGGGTTCGAGGCGACCCCGTTCCTCGCGGCGAGCATGGCCGCCGTCGGCACCCGCGTCGCCCCCGGCGAGGTGCTGCGCCGGCCCGAGGTCGCCGGGATCCTCCGGGACGTGGCCACCGGCGGGCGGGAGGCGTTCTACGGCGGCCGGTTCGGCGCGGCGCTGCGCGAGCTGGGCCGCGGGCAGTTCACCGAGGACGACCTGATGGCCGGCCAGGCGCGCTGGGCCGACGCGATCTCGATCGAGGCATTCGGGGCGCGCATCTGGACCACGGGGCCGCCCACGTCGGGCTACCTGACGCTCGGGTCGGCCTGGATCGCCGACGGGCTCGACCTGCCCGACCGGCCGGACGGCGTGTGGGCGCACCTCCTGGTCGAGGCGATGCGGCAGGCCGCCCACGACCGCCCGGACGTGCTGCACGACGGGGCGGACGGCGACCGCCTGATCGCGCCCGAGCGGCTCGAGCCACGGCGCCGGAGCGTGCGGAGGGGCGCGGTGGCCGACCTCGCCGACTCCTACCGGCCGGGCGGGACGACGTACCTCACGGTGGTCGACGAGGACCGCACGGCGGTGTCGCTGATCCAGTCCAACTGCATGGGCTTCGGCTCCGGCCTGGTGGCGCCCGGGACGGGGGTGTGGCTGCACAACCGCGGGATCGGGTTCTCGCTGCGGCCCGGCGACCCCAACGAGCTGCGGCCCGGCCGCCGCCCCGCGCACACGCTCTCCCCGGCCCTCGTGACCGACCACGACCTGCGGCTGGTCGCCAGCCTCGGCACCCGCGGCGGCGACTCGCAGCCACAGGTGCTCCTCCAGCTGCTCGCCCGGCTGCTGGGGCACCGCGAGGATCCGGCCGCCGCCCTCGACGCCGGCCGCTGGACCCTCCGCAACCCCGACGACCACTCGGCGTTCCGGACCTGGCACGGCGACGGCCGGGTTCGCGTGGTCGTGGAGGGGCACGCGCCGCCCTCGTGGCGGACCGAGCTCGAGGCGGCCGGCCACGAGATCGAGGCCGCGCCCGCCCGGTCGCACGACTTCGGGCACGCGCAGGCGATCGTGGTCGACGGCGACGAGCTCGTCAGCGTCGCCGATCCGCGGTCGACCTCGCCGTCGGCCGCGGGTCGGTGACCTCGAGGTCGGTGGTGAAGGCCGGCAGCCACAGCTGGGTGAGCGGGCCGATCGCCAGCGCGTAGAGGACGGTGCCGAGGCCGACGGTGCCGCCGAGCAGCACGCCGATGACGACGACGGCGACCTCCAGGCCGGTGCGGACCAGCCGGATCGATCGGCCGGTACGCCGGGCCAGGCCGGTCATCAGCCCGTCCCGGGGTCCGCGGCCGAGCTGGGCGCCGATGTACAGCGCCGTCGCGAGGCCGCACAGCGCGATGCCGCCCAGCATCAGCACGGCCCGCAGCGCGATCGCGCCGGGCCGGTCGAGCAGCGCGAGGGTCGCGTCGGCCGACAGGCCGACCACGAGGGCGTTGGAGATGGTGCCGACGCCGGGCTTCTCGCGCAGCGGGATCCAGAGCAGCAGCACCACGAAGCTGATCAGCACGACCGCCTGCCCGATCGTGATCGGCAGGTGCCGGATCAGGCCGGAGTGCAGCACGTCCCACGGCGCGAGCCCGAGGTCGCCGCGGTACATCAGCGCCAGCGAGACGCCGTACGCGACGAGGCCGACGTAGAGCTGCGGCAGCCGGCGGCCGAGGCGCCCGGCACGGAGCTGGGCGATCGGGCCGAGGTCGACGAGGTTCACGGAGTCCAGCCTGCCGCAGATTGGCCTTCTCCTGAATAGCCAATCGTGGGACAGTGGCCTGCATGACCCGCACCGTCGGCGCCAGCCGCGTGGCCACCCTGGTCGGCGACTTCGACCGCTCCCCCGCGTACGCCGGCCTGGCCGACGCCCTGGTCCTGCTCATCGGCGACGGCCGGATCGCGCTCGGCACCCGGCTGCCCAGCGAGCGCGAGCTCACCGACGCGCTCGGCGTCTCGCGGACCACGGTGACCCGCGCCTACGCCGAGCTGCGCGACGCCGGCTACGCCGAGGCGCGCCGCGGCGCCGGCACCTTCGCCCGGGTGCCCGGCGGCCGGGCCCGCGCGCACGACCGCGCCCTGCTCCCTCGGCCCGGCGACTCCGACGCCATCGACCTCAACTGCGCGGCGCCCTCGGCCCCGCCCGGGCTCGCGCAGGCGTACGCCGCTGCGGCGGCCGACCTGCCGGCCTACCTGGGCGGGCACGGATACTTCCCCGCCGGCCTGCCCGAGCTGCAGCGTGCGATCGCCGCGACCTACGACGCCCGCGGCCTGCCGACCGACCCGGATCAGGTGATGGTGACGCCGGGCGCGCTGTCGGCCGCGTCGATCGTCGCCCAGGCGCTGGCCCGCGCCGGGGACCGGGTCCTGGTCGAGTCGCCGGTCTACCCGAACGCGACCGACGCGCTCCGGCACGCCGGCGCCCGGCTGGTCCCCGCGCCGGTCGACCCCGAGGGCTGGGACCTCGACGCGGTGGCGGCCGCGCTCCGGCACGCGGCCCCGCGGGCGGCGTACCTGATCCCGGACTTCCAGAACCCCACCGGCCAGCTGATGGCCGACGCGCAGCGGGAGGAGTACGCCGCCCGCCTGCGCCGGGCGCGCACGACCGCGATCGTCGACGAGGCGCACCAGGCGCTGGCGCTCGACGGCCAGGAGATGCCGCGGCCGTTCGCGGCGTACGCCCCGGACACGATCACGATCGGCAGCGCCAGCAAGTCCTACTGGGGCGGCCTGCGGCTGGGCTGGATCCGCGCGCCGCACGGCCTGATGGACCGGCTCACCCGGGCGCGGGTGAGCCTCGACCTGGGCGCGCCGGTGCTCGAGCAGCTGGTGCTGGTGCGGCTGCTGGCCGACTCCGGAGACATCCTGGCCGGCAACCGCGACCGGCTGCGCGTCCAGCGCGACGCGCTGGTGGCGGCGGTGCGGGCCTCGCTCCCGGACTGGTCCTTCCAGGTGCCGACCGGCGGCCTGGCGCTGTGGTGCCGGCTGCCGGGCGCGTTCGGCACCGCGGTCGCCGCCGAGGCCGAGCGCCGCGGCGCGATCGTCGCCCCCGGCCCGGTCTTCGCCGCCGAGGGCGGCCTCGACTCGTTCGTCCGGATCCCGTGGACCCGGCCGGCGGACGAGCTCGTGACCGCGGTCGGCCGGCTCGCGTCCGCGTGGGGTGTTGTCCACGACCGGCCGTCCGGCCGGGGCACGCCGACCGGGCGGGTGATGGTCGCCTGACCTGCGCTTGAAACGGCCGTCGGAGCGCACCGGGCATTGTCATAGCGGCGCAATTGCGCCGGAATGGCAGCCGCACAGGGGCAACCACTGCCACAACAGCGCAATTGCGCCGAGATGGCAGTCGAGACAGCCCAGGCACTGCCCCCACGACCAACCCACAGACGTGCCCGCCAGCCCGCCCGGGCGTCACCCGAACCGCTGGCCCGGAGCGACAGCGTCAGAGCCCCAGCCCGTGGCCGAACTCGAACAGCTCGCCGGTGCCATCGGGGCCTGGGATCGAGACCGGCAGCTTGCCGCGGGGGTTGACCTCGCCGTACAGCACCCGGACCAGCGACTCGATCTGGCCGGGGGTGTAGCCGTAGGTGTCGACGACGGTCGGGGCCTCGGGGAAGGACGCGACGTCGTAGGGGTTGCGCATCGCGGCGACGACGACGGGGGTGCCGGTCGCGAGGAGCGCGCGCACGAGTCGGGTCTGGGCCGCGGCGGCCGCGGTCGGCAGCCCGGTGGCCGCGTCGACGGCGTAGGCGTTGTTGATCGAGACCACGACCAGGTCGGCGTCCTCGGCGGCCGCGACGGCGCTGTCGATGTCGGCCTGCGCGGGCGTCGTGCCGGTCTGCAGGACCTGGGTCGTCGCGCCGCGGGCGGCGAGCGCCGTCGCCATCGTCGCGGTCGTGGTCGCGCCCCAGCCGGTGACGAGCACGTCGCGCGCGCCGGCGGCGAGCGGCAGCAGCCCGGCGTCGTTCTTGACCAGCGTCGTGGTGCGGTCGGTGATCGCCTGCGCCGCGGCGAGGTTCCGCGGCGCGCCCATGATCTGGGCGGCGGCGGCCGGGTCGACGAACGGGTCGTCGAAGAGCCCGCGCTCGAGCTTGTGTTTCAGGATCCGGTAGACCGACGCGTCCAGCCGCTTCCGGCTGATCCGGCCGCTGCGGACGGCATCGAGCACCGCGGCGTACGCCGTGTCCATCTCGGGCGGGACCAGCAGCTGGTCGGCGCCGGCGAGCAGCGCCCGCACCGGCGCGACGTCGGGCGGGAAGGTCGCGGTGGCGCCGGCCATGTCGAGGGCGTCGGTGACGATCAGCCCGTCGAACCCGAGCTCCTTGCGCAGCAGCCCGGTGAGGATCTTCCTCGACATCGTGGCCGGTACGCCGCTCGGGTCGATCGCCGGCAGCACCACATGCGCGGTCATGATCGTGTCGACGCCGGCGGCGATCGCGGCACGGAACGGCGGCAGGTCGATCTGCTCGAGCTGCTCGCGGGTGTGGGTCACCATCGGCAGGCCGAAGTGGCTGTCGACGCCGGTGTCGCCGTGGCCCGGGAAGTGCTTCGCGGCGGCCGAGACCCCGCCGGCGTGGAAGCCCTTGACCTGGGCGGTCGCCAGGTCGGACACGAGCGCCGGGTCCCCGCCGAAGGACCGGATGCCGATGACCGGGTTGTTCGGGTTGACGTTGACGTCCGAGACCGGCCCGTAGTCCTGCGTCACCCCGACCGCGGCGAGCTCGCTGCCGATGATCCGGGCCGAGCGCCGGGCGTCGGCGGCCGAGCGGCCCGCCCCGAGCGCCATGTTGCCGGGCAGCTGGGTCGCGGGCGCGCCGAACCGGGCGACGAGCGAGCCGCCCTCCTGGTCGACCGAGATCTGGAGCGGGACGCCGTTCGGCACCGACAACGAGGCGCGCTGCAGGCCGTTGGACAGCGTGGCCACCTGCGCCGGGTCGCCGATGTTGTCGTCGTTGTTGCGGGTCGTGTAGTAGATGACCCCGCCGGGCCGGTACTTCGCGATCGCCTGGGCGGGGGTGTCGACGCCGTACAGCTCCTGGTTGGTCGCCTTCGCGGCGTCGCTGACGATGTTGGCGTCGCGCCCGGCCACCTCGATGACGAACAACTGGCCGACCTTCTGCCGCGTCGTCATCTTCTTCAGCAGCGACAGCACCGGGTCCCGGGGCTTCGAGCCCGCCGTCGCGGTGGTCGTGGCCGGGCCGAGGGTCGCGGCGAGCATCAGCGCCAGGCCGGCGGCGAGCAGCCGGAGGCGCGACCGAGCGGGCATGGGTCGACGCTACTGCGATCGCGCGGGCCCGTACGGCGATTGCCGGAA
This sequence comes from Nocardioides hungaricus, assembly GCF_054782915.1. Classification (NCBI taxonomy): domain Bacteria; kingdom Bacillati; phylum Actinomycetota; class Actinomycetes; order Propionibacteriales; family Nocardioidaceae; genus Nocardioides; species Nocardioides hungaricus. The sequence continues at coordinate 68,006 of NZ_BAAGRO010000066.1, forward strand.
CCCGTCCGGAGGGACGGGCGTCCCATGGTCGTGCGGATCCTCCTCGCCCTCGCGGCCCTGCTGCTGGTCACGGCCTGTACCGACTCCTCGCCGAGGGCGGATCCGCCGGCCCCGACGCCCACCGATCCCGCGAGCAGTCCCGCACCGAGCGCGCCCGCGCCGACGGCCACGAGCACGACGGGGGTGCGGCAGAGCGGGACCGGCATCAAGCAGCCGCCGCCGTTCCGGGTCAGGTACGACGGCCAGGAGATCGCCGTCCGCCCGTACACCTACTGCTACGACAACGGCTGCGTCGACGGCTTCGACCCGGACCCGCCCGACATCGGCTCCCCGGACGAGATCCGGGTCTACGTGCCGGTCCCGGACTTCAAGCTCTCCGTGTACGCCGCGGAGCTGACCCGGGAGCCGACGACGAGCCGGACGCTCGAGAACCTCACCTGCGGGGGTCGCGGCTTCGAGGTGCCGGTCGAGGACCTCGGCGACGGGTGGTACGCCGTCCGGCCCTTCGGCCCCGCGGCGCGCTACGACCTCCAGCTCTTCGCGCAGGGCGGCGGCGACATGGTCGCCACCCTTCGGTGGCAGACACCGGCCGACGGGCCGATGCCCGAGCCGTCGGCCCGGCTGGCGCTGATCGCGGACAACGACGGCCGGCCCGACAGCTACGGCCTCGAGCTCGCCGTCGACGACCTCGCGACGACCCCGGCCAGGGCCACCGCCGAGATCGAGGTGACGGCCGGCAACGGCCGGTCGCTGACCTTCCGGGCCGAGCAGTCCAGGAACCGGTGCCGCAGCATCGGCGACCTCTACTTCGACCGTCCCGACGGCCCGGCGCGGAAGGCGGCCCGGCTCGGCGGCTTCCCGTTCACCACGACGGTGACGCTCACGCTGGACGGCCGTACCTACCGGGCCACGGCCGTCTACCCCGACGACGAGATCAAGGGCGAGGAGCCGAGCGTCGCGCTCGACTTCGTCCCGAGTCTGCCGGGGCTCTGAGTACTCAGGCCAGGTACTCAGACCAGGTACTCAGGCCAGGTACTCAGACCAGATCCACCGCGCGCACCGAGGTCGCGTCGATCGCCTGCTGGATGTCGGCGAGCGCGTCGTGTGGGATCGCGCTGTCGACCGCGAGCGCGACCAGCGCCAGGCCGCCCCGGGCCTGGCGGGAGACCTGCATGCCGGCGATGTTGATGCCGGCATCGCCGAGGATGCCGCCGACGGTGCCGACCATGCCCGGGCGGTCGCCGTAGGTGAAGAACGCGAGGTGCTCGGCCGGCTCGATGTCGACGTCGAAGCCGTTGACCTCGACCAGCCGCTCCCGCTGGCCGATCCCGATCAGCGTGCCGCTCACCGACACCTGCGACCCGTCGGCGAGGGTGCCGCGGACGGTGATCAGGTTGCGGTGGTCGGGGCTCTCCGGATCCGTCACGAGGCGTACGGCGCAGCCGCGCTCGGCCGCGAGCAGCGGGGCGTTCACGTAGGAGACCTGCTCCTCGACGACGTCGGCGAAGATGCCCTTGAGCGCCGCGAGCTCGAGCACCTTCACGTCGTACTCGGTGATCTCGCCCCGGACCTCGACGTCGACCTGCTGGGCGACCTCGCCGGCCAGGCCGGTGAAGACCCGGCCGAGCTTCTCGGTGAGCGGGAGGCCGGGGCGCACGTCCTCGGCGATCACGCCGCCCTGGACGTTGACCGCGTCGGGCACCAGCTCTCCGGACAGCGCGAGCCGCACCGAGCGCGCGACGGCGAGGCCGGCCTTCTCCTGGGCCTCGTCGGTCGAGGCGCCGAGATGCGGGGTGGCGACGACGTTCTCGAGCTCGAACAGCGGGCTGTCGGTGCACGGCTCCTGCGCGAACACGTCGAGCCCGGCGGCCGCGACCCGGCCCTCCTTGAGCGCGGCGTAGAGCGCCGACTCGTCGACGATGCCGCCGCGGGCGGCGTTGACGAGCACCAGCGACGGCTTCACCCGGGCCAGCTGCTCGACGCCGATCAGCCCGACGGTCTCGGGGGTCTTGGGCAGGTGCACGGACATGAAGTCGGCCTCGGCCAGCAGCGTGTCGAGGTCGACCAGGCGCACGCCCATCTGCGCGGCGCGGCCGGCCTGGACGTAGGGGTCGTAGGCGACGACCTGCATGCCGAAGGCGCTCAGCCGCTGGGCGACGAGCACGCCGATGCGGCCGAGGCCGACGATCCCGACGGTCTTCTCGTAGAGCTCGATGCCGGTGTAGCGCGAGCGCTTCCACTCGCCGCTCTTCAGCGCGGCGTGCGCCGGCGCGACGTGGCGGGCGGCGGCGAGCATCAGCGCGACGGCGAGCTCGGCGGCGGAGACGATGTTGGAGGTCGGGGCGTTCACGACCATGACGCCGGCCTGGGTGGCGGCCCGGACGTCGACGTTGTCCAGGCCGACGCCCGCGCGGGCAACGACCTTGAGCCGGGTCGCCGCGGCCAGCGCCTCGGCGTCGATCCGGGTCGCCGAGCGCACCAGCACCGCGTCGACGTCGACGATCGCGCGGAGCAGCTCGTCGCGGTCGGCGCCGTCGCAGTGGCGGATCTCGAACTCGGGTCCGAGCGCCTCGACCGTGGCCGGGCTGAGCTCTTCGGCGATGAGTACGACGGGCATGCTCACAGCGGTGTCCTCGACGAGGTGGTGCTGGATGGGGTCTGCACGGCGCTGTGCTCCGCCCGACTGTACCCGACCCTCGGGCGGTCGAGCTCAGTCGTCGGCCGCGGTCTCGACCCGGCCCGACGCGATCAGCTCCACCATCTCGGCGTGGTCGCGCTCGACGTGTCCGGCGTACGCGAGGGCGAACTCGGCGACGGCGTCGTCGAAGGCCGAGCCGTCCTCGAAGTAGGCGGCGAGCACCCGAGGGTCGATGGTGCGGCTGTGCGCGCGGGCCAGCAGCGACCCGGCCAGCCGGGCGTAGTCGTCGAGGTGGCCCCTGTTGAGCAGGATCGGGTCGATCGAGCCCTTGCGGTTGCGGAACTGGCGCACGACGTACGGCGATCCGTCAACGCTCGTCCAGCCGAAGAGCTGGTCGGTCTCGGCCTGCATGAGCAGCGCCCCGAGCACGACCCGCGCCCCGTGGTGGGCCTCCTCGACCTGCGGCAGGTAGGGCGCGAGCGCCGAGGGGCCGACCTGCTTGACCTGCAGGACGAGCGCCTCGTCGTCGTTGCCCTGCAGGAGCACGAGGTAGCACCGCATGCCGACGCTGCCGGTGCCGACCACGCGCATCGCCGCGTCCCGGGCCCGGTAGCGGTCGACGAGCTGGCGCCAGGGCCACCGCAGGGTGTCCTGGTAGGCCGGCAGCGCGTCCAGCACCGCTCGGCGGGTGTCCTCGGGCAGCTCGCTCAGGATCGGCGGGTCGGCGACGAAGTGCCACCCGTCCTCGCCGTGGCGGTGCGCGAGCTTGACCGCGGCCCGCTCGCTGGTGTTGCGCGCGGCCGCCGACGCGGCGCGGCGGAAGTCGTCGAACAGCGCGTCGGCGTCGGCCTGCTCGATGGCGGATTCGTCGCCCAGCGCGGACCAGGAGTCCGCGAAGGGCTGCGCGGCCAGCCGGCCGAACGCCTTGCGGTAGGCCTTGGCCGCGTCGTGCGCCGCCCGGCGGCCGGCCTTGTCGCCGACCTCCGCCCCGGTGCGCCCGGCGAGGACGACGCTGGTCGCCAGCCGCTTGAGGTCCCACTCCCACGGGCCTACGGCCGTCTCGTCGAAGTCGTTGATGTCCATCAGGATGCGCCCGTCGTGGGTGCCGTACAGCCCGAAGTTCGCGGCGTGAGCGTCGCCGCAGATCTGGCCGGTCAGGCCGGTCACCGAGCCCTGCGCCAGGTCGTGGGCCATCAGCCCCGCGGAGCCGCGGTAGAACGCGAACGCATTGGCGCTCATCCGGCCGTGCCCGAGCGGCAGCAGGTCGGCGAGCCGACCGGCGCTGCGCGCCCGCAGGAACTCCTCGACCCCGGGCCGACCGGGCGCGAGGACGAGCTCCGCGTGCGCGTCGAGCCCCACCGCCGCCCGGAGGGCGCGACCCCGCTCCCGCGCCTCGCCGTCACTGCACCAGGAACCGGTCACCGCTCCCTCACCCCACCATCGTCCTGTCGTCGCACGTCGCCTCGGGAGCATGATGGCCCATCGGGGCTGCCGGTGGTTACCGGCACTCCGACATACTGATCGCGTGACCGCCATCGTCATCGCCGTCGCGCTGCTCGTGCTGGTGCTGGGCGGCGTCGCGATCGCCGCCAGCGTGTCCGGCTGGCGCCGGCTGACCCGCTCGCAGGTGACCCAGCAGGTGACGCGGCAGGTGCGGATGCAGATCGCGCAGGAGGCCGCCCGGTCGCCCGCGCACCGGGCGGTCGCGGACTGGCGCCGGACGCTCGGCGACGAGGTCGCTCGCACGCAGCGGAGCCTGCAGGTCGCGCGGGACGCGGACGCACCCCTCGCCGACCTCGCGGTGCTCGTGAGCATGCTCGAGCGCAGCGCCGCCGACCTCGATCGCGAGCTGGCGCTGCTCTACCGCGAGCCCGACCCCGGGGTCGTCGACCACGGCCTGCGGTCCGGACTGGGCGGCCGGGCCGAGGACCTGGCCCGCACCGCCGCCCGGCTGCGGGCGGCGATGTCGCGCAGCCTGTCCAGCGGCAGCGCCGCCCTGATCCACGAGCTGGCGTCCTCGACCCGGCTCAGCACGGACGCGCTCACGGCCGCGCTCGACGAGATCGACCAGACCATCGACCAGACCTCAGCCCCGTCCCTCGCACCATCCCGCACCACCGACGAAATCGACGAGAGAGAGAGCCCCCTGATGACCGAGACCGAGTCCGACCGACTGACCTGCCCGAAGTGCCAGGGCGGCATGCGCCGCTACGAGCGGAGCGGAGTCGTCATCGACCAGTGCTCCGACTGCCGCGGGATCTTCCTCGACGCCGGCGAGCTGGAGGCACTGATGGCGGCCGAGGACGCCCACTACCGCACCGCGGAGCAGCCCCAGCAGGGCTACCCGCCGCAGCAGGGCTACCCCCAACAGGGCTACCCGCAGCAGGGGTATCCGCAGCAGGGCTACCCCCAGCAGGGGTACGGCGGCGGCTTCCTCGGCGGCATCTTCGGCAACCGTCACCACGGTGGCCACCACGGCGGCCACCACTGAGTACGTGTTGGGGAAGGGGTCGGCCGTCCCCTTCCCCAACACGTACTGAGCAAGCGTGACGTACTGAGCAAGTGTGGGGAGGGGCGGCTCAGCTGAAGATCGCCTGCCCGACGTACTCCCCCGCGCCGATGCCGGGCGGCACGGCGAACAGCGCGGACCCGGTGACCTTGAGGTACTCCATCATCGCGTCGGACTTCGCCATCTGGCTCTGGATCGGGATGAAGTGGGTGTCCGGGTCGCGCACGAACGCGATGAAGAACAGCCCCGCGTTCAGCCCGCCGATCGCGTCGCTGCCGTCGACGAAGTTGTAGCCGCGGCGCAGCATCCGGGCGCCGTCGTTGAAGTCCGGGTGGACGACGCGGACGTGCGCGGTGCGCGGGATCACCGGGCCCCGGCCGCCGGGCATCGTGAAGTCCGGCTCGGAGAACTCGGTGCCGCCCGACAGCGGCGCGCCGCTGTCCTTGGTGCGACCGACGAGGGCCTCCTGGTCGCCGAGCGGCTGGCGGTCCCAGACCTCGATGGTCATGTTGATCCGCCGGGTCACGAGGTAGGAGCCGCCCGCCAGCCAGTCGGCCCGCGGGTCGTCGCCGGCGGCGACCCAGACGTGCTCGTCCACGGCCGCGGTCTCCTCGGCCTTGACGTTGGCCGTGCCGTCCTTGAAGCCGAACAGGTTGCGCGGCGTCGACTGCGAGGTCGACGTCGTCGACGTGCGCCCGAAGCCGAGCTGCGACCAACGCACGGCGACCGTGCCGAACCCGATCCGCGCGAGGTTGCGGATGGCGTGGACCGCGACCTGGGGGTCGTCGGCGCAGGCCTGGATGCAGAGGTCGCCGTAGGACTTCTCGGGATCGAGTACGTCGGCCGGGAAGTGCGGCAGGGTGCGCAGCGCCGCGGGCCGCCGGTCGGCGAGGCCGAAGCGGTCGCGGCCGTCGGCGTCGCGGAAGAGCCCCGGCCCGAAGCCGAAGGTGATCGTCAGGCCGCTCGCGCCCAGGCCGATCGCCTCCCCGGTGTCGTCGGGCGGCAGGTTGGACGCGCCCTCGACCGGTCCGATCTCGCCGGCCGGCAGGCCGCGGGTCATCCGGTCGGCGGCCTCGGTCCACGCCTGCAGCAGCGCGATCAACTGCGCCCGCGAGCCGGTGGTGACGTCGAACGCCGCGAAGTGGAGCCGGTCCTGGGCCGGGGTCGTGATGCCGGCCTGGTGATCCCCGCGGAACGCGAACGCGTCGCGGGCGCCCGTCGCCGGTGCCGCCTCGTCCGCAGTCGCCCGCCCGGCGGCGAACGCACCGGCCGCCAGGCCGGCCGCGGCGACCGTGCCGCCGACCAGCCCACGCCGGGAGAGGCCCGCCTCGCTCAGGACAGCACCGCCGCGGTGAGTCGGGACAGCGGCTCGGACAGCGCATTGACGGAGTTCGCGAACTCGCGGACCTGCTCCTGGGAGAGCTGGTCGTAGAGGACGTATCCGTTGCCGGAGCGCTGCGCGTCGAGCAGCTTCTGGATCTCGGCGAACCGGGCGGTGAGAGTCTTCGCGAGCTCGGGGTCCTTCCGCTCGACGATCGGCAGGACGCCCTCGTAGGCGACTCGGGCGCCGTCGATGTTGGCCTGGAAGGTCCACAGATCGGTGTGGGACCAGGTCTCCTCCTCGCCGGTGACCTTGCCGGTGGCGACCTCCTCGAGCAGGCCGCGCGAGCCGTTGGCGATCTGGTCGACGGTGTAGGTGAGCTTCTGCACCCGCCGGTTGAGGATCCGGGTGTTCGCCAGCAGGTCGTCGCCGTACTTCGCGCGCTCCCGGTCGGTCAACGGCGTGTAGTCCGTCGCGTCCTGCGGCCAGAGGTCCTTCTCGATCACGTGCCAGCCGGTCCACTCCTGGCCCTCCTCGAGGTCCGCCTCGCGCATGTCCATCTTCGGGTCGAGGTCGCCGAAGGACTCGGCGACGGGCTCGATCCGCTCCCACGGCGTGCGCGCCAGCGGGTAGAGCGCGCGGGCGGCGGCGTCCTGGCGGTCCTGGTAGAGCCGGACGAACTCCCGGGCCTTGGCGACCAGCTGATCGGCCTGGTCCTGCACGTACTCCTGGTAGTTCGTCAGCGCCTGGTCGATCAGGGCCTGGTCGTCGGCGGACATCGAGGGCTCCTGGCCGGACTCGGTCACGGTGAAGTCGGCGCGGATGCCATCGCCCTCCATGCCGGGCTTGCAAGCGGTGACGTAGCTGCCCGCGCCGGCGTCGATGACGAGCTGGCGAGAGAGCTGGGGGCCGATGTTCTCCACCTCGCCGACGATCCGCTGCCCGTCCTCGCCGAGCAGATAGAACTCGGTCACTTGGGTGCCGTCGTTGGTGACCTCGAAGGTCAGCGTGCCCGACGGCGCCTCCACCGCGGACAGCTCGCAGCCGTCGTCGGTCGAGGTGACCGTCACGGTGCGGGCGTCACCGGCGTCACCGCTCGGGGTGTTCTCGGTGTTCTCGGCGCAGGCGGCGAGGAGCGGGAGCGCCACGAGGGCGGCGACGGCGGTCTTGCGCATGGGGATCCTTCGGGTGACGGGGAGACGGGATCGGCGGCGATCTGGAGGTCGCGAGCGCGGGCGGAAGTGGTTCGCCGGCACGAGCGGTGATCGTACACCGACCAGTTAGGTTTGCCTAACCTATGTTGAGACGCAACGCCGCGCGTCCCCGAGGGCCGCCGCCGGTCAGATCGGGCAGCCGTCGGGGCCGCACGCCCCCACATCCGGTCGCGCGCCCGATCCGGCATCGCCGCCGACGGTCTGGAGCACCGGGTGCGAATCGGCCCAGGCCTGGTCGAGCACCCGGCCGAAGGTCTCGGCGGGCTGGGCGCCGGAGATGCCGTACGTGCGGTCGATCACGAAGAACGGGACGCCGGTGGCGCCGAAGGCACGCGCCTGGTCGACGTCGGCGGCCACCGCGGCGGCGTACTCCTGGCCGGCGAGGACCTCGCGGACGCGAGCCCCGTCGAGGCCGGCGGCGACCGCCACGTCGGCGAGGACGTCGTGGTCGCCGACGTCGCGGGCCTGCTCGAAGTACGCCGAGAGCAGCGCCTCCTTCAGGTCGCGCTGGAGCGCCGGGCCGCCGGCCTCGAGCGCGAGGTGGAGCAGCCGGTGTGCGTCGACGGTGTTGGTGTGCACGGTGTCGAAGAGGCGGAAGGCCAGGCCCTCCTCGGCCGCGAGGTCGGTGAGCTGCTGCTGCATCTGGCGCATCTCGTCCTCGGAGCGGCCGTACTTGCGCGCGATCACGCCGGTCGACAGCTCGGTGCCGTGGCGCGGGGCCGTGGGGTCGAGCTCGAAGGAGCGGTAGACGACCTCGACCTCGTCGCGGTGCGGGAACGCGGCCAGGGCGGACTCCAGGCGGCGCTTGCCCACGAAGCACCACGGGCAGACGACGTCGCTCCAGATCTCGATGCGCATACGGGGGCAACGGGCCGGGCACGGCGGGCATTCCCCGGCCGGCTCCGGATCAGCGGCCGGTCGTGAGGTCGGGCATGTCGGCGGGCAGCAGCTCCTCCAGCGACACCCCGAGGACCTGGCTGAGCGCGACCAGAGTGGTGAGCCTCGGGTTCAGGGGCATGCCGGGACGCGACTCGCCCTTCTCGAACTTCTGATAGGTGTACGACGCGATGCCGGCGGCGTGCGCGACGCGCTCCTGGCTCATCCCGGTGGCCTCCCGAGCGCGGCGCAGGCTGTGCCCGAGGTCTCGGGCGAACGACTCCCAGGTGGTCTCCGGCTGGCGACGTGATGGCACGGGACCAGCCTCCAGGGTCGACAGAGCGAAGATGGTCATACCAGTATGGGAATCGCAGGCGGCCGACGGACCTGTGGACAGAGGTCCGGGACGGGCGGCGGCTGTCGGTCGGAGCGGCTACGGTCGCTGGCCACGACGGATGCACATCTCGGCGCGAGGGCAGACATGGTCGACGATCACGGGCAGGACGAGCCGGCGCAGTCCGGCGGGGCGAGTTGGCTTCCCGCGCCCTGCCCGGCCTGGTGCACACGCACCCACGGCGAGGACGACCACCCCGAGGACCGGGTGCACCAGGGCGACGGCACCGTGCTCCCCGTCGTCTTCGGCCGGATCGATCCCTGGCGGCTGCGCTACGTCCCCGACGCCGGCGACCTCGTGGTGCGGCTGGTCCGCGACCTGCCCGCCAGTTCGCCGACCTGGGTGGTCCTCGCCGACAGCGAGCGCGGCGAGCGTGCCCTGGTCCTGACGCGCGAGAGCGCGGGACTGCTGCGCGCGGCGCTGCCGGGTGAGCCCTGAGCTTGGCGTTGGCCTCACGGACCGAAGAGGACGACGCCCCGGGGCAGCGCGAACGTCGCGACGCGGCTCCCGTCGTCGACCCTCAGCACCGACGGGGCCGGCACTCCCGGCGGCGCCGGGACGACCTCGACCCGGACGATGCGCGACCGCTCGAGCCGGAGCACCGTGCTCGCCCGGCCCGGCCGGCATCCCGCACTGGTGACCAGGATCGTGGCCGGCAGGCCGAGAACCAGGCACGACCGCGTGCGGCCGGCCTCCAGCAGCACGCTCGGGAACGCCGCCATGACGGCGCCCTCGTGCCGCACGACCGGGTCGACGGCATCACGCGTGCGCCGGTAGATCCGCCGGCCGCGGGCCGCCGCGGCGGGATGGCCCATGGCCGCCGCCGTACGCCGCAGGCCCTCGGCCACGGCGGCGGCCGGGTCGGTGCCACCGTCCCCCGAGGTGTCCACCGGGCAGAAGATACCACATATAGATGGTCAATCTAGATGGTCGACCCGGGTCCGTTCGCCGGCGTCAGGGGCGCCGCGGGAGCACCACGGTGAACCTCGTGCCGAGGCCCAGTCGCGAGTCGACCGAGACGGTGCCGTGGTGGCGCTCGACGATGGTGGCGACGATCGCCAGGCCGAGGCCGGTGCCCGGCTCGCGGAGGGCGTCGGGGTTGGCGGTGCGGAAGAACGCGCCGAACAGGCCGACCTGGTCCTCCTCGGAGATGCCGATGCCGTCGTCGGCGACGTCGAGCACGATCAGGTCGTCGCCGTCGGCGGCGAGGGTGACAGTGACGGCGCCGCCGGACGAGGTGTACTTGACCGCGTTGCTGACCAGGTTGCCGACGAGCCGGTCGAGCTCGAGCGGGTCGCCGGCCACCAGGAGAGGCCCGGGCGCGGCGAGGGTGAGCGAGACGGACTTCGCGGCCGCGGTCGAGCCGACCAGGTCGACCACGTCGCGGGCGACCGCGGCGAGGTCGACGCGGTCGCGGACCAGCGGGTGCTGGGGGTTGCTGACCCGCGCGAGGAGGAGCAGGTCCTCGACGACGCGCTCCATCCGCTGGGTGCCGCGGGTCATCGCCTGGCGCAGGCGATCGGCGGTCGCGTCGAGCTCGAGTCCGCCCAGGAGCTCCAGGTTGCCGGAGATCACGGTGAGCGGCGTACGCAGCTCGTGCGAGAGCGTCGCGATCAGCTGGCTGCGGTAGTCGTCGAGCTGCTGGAGCTCGGTGACCAGGTTCCGCTCGCGCTCCAGCGCCCGCGCCGTCACCAGGGCGGCCCCGAGGTCGTGCCCGATCTGGAGGGCGGAGTCGACCTCGACCTGGGTCCACGGCGGGTCCTGGGCGCGGCGGGTCAGCGTGAGGAAGCCGAGGCACTCGGGGCCGACGCCGAGCGGCACGCCGAGCGCCGAGGACAGCTCGAGGTCGGCCAGTTGCGCGTGCACCTGGGCGGACACCTCGGTCGACTCCCCCGCGCTGACCACGATCGCGCGCTGCTCAGCCCAGAGCTCGGGCGCGATGGCGGTCGCGGAGGCGATCACCTCGTCGGAGAGGTGCACCGTCTCCCCGTCGCGCGAGCGCGCGTAGCCGATCCCCGGCTCCGAGCCGTCGAGCACCTGGATCCACGAGCCACTGGCACGGAACCCCTCGACCAGCGGGCTATGGGTGTGCTCCAGCACCGCCTCCAGCGACGCGTGCACGGGCATCGAGGCCGAGCGGATCAGCCGTCGCGCGGCCTCCGCGTGCGCGACCTGCTGCAGCAGCGACTCCCGCTCGAAGGCGGTCAGGACGGCGCGCTCGGCCTGGGCGGCGTACCGCTCCAGCAGGCTGCGTTGGCGCTCGTCGGGACGCCGGCCGGAGAGCGGCTTGTCGACCGACAAGACGCCGACGGGTACGCCGTCGTCGTCGGTCAGCAGGGCGAGCAGTCCGTCCTCGGGGTGCCAGGCGTCGGGCGTCGCGGGACTGTCCTGCTCGATCACGACCCAGTGGCCCTCGAGCTCGTCGGTCACGCCGGCGGCGATGAAACGCAGCCGCGGCCCCCACTCGGTCGCGTGCGCCAGCACCGAGTCCAGGACCGAGGCCGGGTCGGGCTCCTCGAGGTAGGCGCGGAACTCCTCGGGCCCGGTGTAGGCGACCGTGACCAGCTGCTCGTCGACGACGACCGAGAGCGCAGCGACCTGGAAGCCGACCATCTCGGCGACCGACTCCACCATCAGCTGGAGGACAGCGCGCGCCGAGGAATCGGACCAGTTCTGCTCCGCCACGTCGCGAACCTACTGGCCCGTGCGGCTCTCGCCGGGGAGGCGGCTCCGGACGACGCACGCCTGCGAGGATGGTGGGGTGCGTCGAGCCGTAGCGCCCCTGCTGGCGGTCACGGTCGCGCTGGTCGGCTGCCTCAGGCGACGATGATCTCGAGGGTGGCGTCGTGACAGGCGCCAGAGCGCCTTCCTCCACCACCGACGGCGCCGTACAGAAGGCGGTAGAGCCCACGGGTCGCTGACCCGCAGCGCGTCCGGGTCCTCTGGGTCGGGCTCGTGGCCGACGGCGTTCGGGGGCGGGATGACCTCCTCGGGGAAGACCACCGAGTGCTGGAGCCCGAGGGGGCCAGCACGCGCTCGGCTGGGATGAGCCGAGTCGGCGCAGCCTCAGCTGAGACTGCGCCGACTCGGCGGGGGTCAGCGGGTGGCGGTGCCCTCGGTGTAGTCCGAGTCGTGGCTCTTGACCCACGCCATCAGCTTGCGCAGCTCGCGACCGGTCTGCTCGATCGGGTGCTGCTCGCCCTTCTTGCGCAGCTCGTCGAACTCCGGCGAGCCGGCGTCCATGTCGTCGATGAAGCGCTTCGCGAACGAGCCGTTCTTGACGTCGGCGAGGACGGCCTCCATGTTGCGCTTCACGTCGGGGGTGATGACGCGCGGGCCGGAGACGTAGTCGCCGTACTCCGCGGTGTCGGAGACCGACCAGCGCTGCTTGGCGATGCCGCCCTCGTACATCAGGTCGACGATCAGCTTCAGCTCGTGCAGGCACTCGAAGTAGGCGACCTCGGGCTGGTAGCCGGCCTCGGTGAGGACCTCGAAGCCGTACATGACCAGCTGCGAGGCGCCGCCGCAGAGCACGGCCTGCTCGCCGAACAGGTCGGTCTCGGTCTCCTCGGTGAAGGTGGTCTTGATGCCGCCGGCGCGCAGGCCGCCGATGGCCTTGGCGTAGGACAGCGCGAGCGGCCAGGCGTTGCCCGACTCGTCCTTCTCGACGGCGACGAGGACCGGGACGCCGCGGCCGTCGACGTACTCGCGGCGGACCAGGTGGCCCGGGCCCTTCGGCGCGACCATGAACACGTCGACGCCCTCGGGCGGGGTGATGAAGCCGAAGCGGATGTTGAAGCCGTGGCCGAAGACGAGGGTGTCGCCCGGGGCGAGCTGCGGCTCGATCTCCTCGGCGTACAGCTTCCGCTGATGCTGGTCGGGGGCGAGGATGACGATGACGTCGGCCTCCTCCGCCGCCTCGGCGGGGGTGACGACGCGCAGGCCCTCGGCCTCGGCCTTCGCGCGGCTCTTCGAGCCTGGCTGCAGGCCGACGCGGACGTCGACGCCCGAGTCGCGCAGCGACAGCGCGTGGGCGTGGCCCTGGCTGCCGTAACCGATGACCGCCACGTTCTTGCCCTGGATCAGGGACAGGTCGGCGTCGTCGTCGTAGAACATCTCAGCCACGGGGGCTTCTCCTTCTTTCCTTGTGTTGCGTGGTTATCCGGCAGCGGGAGGTGCGGGAATCGTGACCGGGCGCAGGTTGCGCTCGGAGATGGAGCGGGAGCCGCGGCCGATCGCGACCATCCCGGACTGCACGAGCTCGCGGATGCCGAACGGCTCGAGCACCCGGAGCAGGTCGGCGAGCTTGTCGGCGTTGCCGACCGCCTGGATCGTGACCGCGTCCGGCGCGACGTCGACGACCTTGGCGCGGAAGAGCTGCACCGCGTCGAGGACCTGGCCGCGGGAGTCCGCGTCGGCCCTGACCTTGACCAGCAGCAGCTCGCGGTTGACCGAGGCCGAGCCGTCGAGCTCGACAATCTTGATCACCTCGACCAGCTTGTTGAGCTGCTTGGTGACCTGCTCGAGCGGCGACTCCTCGACGTTGACCACGATCGTCATCCGGGAGACCTCGGGATGCTCGGTCGGGCCGACCGCGAGCGAGTCGATGTTGAAGCCCCGGCGGCTGAACAGGCCCGCGATCCGGGCCAGCACGCCGGGCTTGTTCTCGACCAGGACCGACAGGGTGTGCCGGGTGCCGGGGAGGGAGGTCGTCACGGTCACAGCTCCGTCTCTGCGTCGTCGTCGAACCGCGGCGCCAGGTCGCGGGCGTACTTGATGTCGTCGTTGCTGGTGCCGGCGGCGACCATCGGCCACACCATCGCGTCGCGGTGCACGCGGAAGTCCACGACGACCGGGACGTCGTCGATCTCCATCGCCTTGTCGATGGTGGCGTCGACATCGTCCGGACTCTCGCACGCCAGGCCCACGCAGCCGTAGGCGTCGGCGAGCTTCACGAAGTCGGGGATCCTCTTGGAGTGCAGGTCGGTGTTGGAGTAGCGCTCGTTGTAGAACAGCGACTGCCACTGCCGCACCATGCCGAGCGACTCGTTGTTGACGACCGCGACCTTGATCGGGATGTCGTTGATCGCGCAGGTGGCCAGCTCCTGGTTGGTCATCTGGAAGCAGCCGTCGCCGTCGATCGCCCACACGGTGCTGTCGGGACGACCGACCTTGGCGCCCATGGCCGCCGGCACGGCGTACCCCATGGTGCCGAGGCCGCCGGAGTTGATCCACGTGTTCGGGTGCTCGTAGCCGATGAACTGCGCGGCCCACATCTGGTGCTGGCCGACGCCGGCCGCGTAGACGGCCTCGGGGCCGACGATCGCGCCGAGGCGCTCGAGGACGTACTGCGGGGCGAGCTCGCCGGCCGGGACGTCGTAGCCGAGCGGGTACTTCCTCTTCACGCCCGCCAGGAAGTCGACCCAGCCCTCGTAGTCGCCGGTGTGGCCGGCGTCCGCCTCCGCCTTGAGCGCCACGATCAGGTCGCTGATGACCTCGCGGCAGTCGCCGACGATCGGGACGTCGACGACGCGGTTCTTGCCGATCTCGGCCGGGTCGATGTCGGCGTGGATGACGCGGGCGTTGGGGGCGAACGAGTCGAGGTCGCCGGTGACCCGGTCGTCGAAGCGGGCGCCGAGGCTGATGATCAGGTCGCTGCGCTGGAGGCCCGCGACCGCGGCGACGGTGCCGTGCATGCCGGGCATGCCGAGGTGCTGGGGGTGGCTGTCGGGGAACGCGCCGCGCGCCATCAGCGTGGTCACGACCGGCATGTCGGTGAGCTCGGCGAGCACCTTGAGCTCGCGGTCCGCGCCGGCGCGGATGCAGCCGCCGCCGACGTAGAGCACCGGACGGCGCGACTCGAGGATGAGCCGCGCGGCCTCGCGGATCTGCTTGGCGTGCGGCCGGGTCACCGGGCGGTAGCCGGGCAGGTTGAGCTCGGCCGGCCAGGCGAACGTCGTGGTCGCCTGGAGCGCGGACTTCGCGACGTCGACCAGCACCGGGCCGGGGCGGCCGGTGGAGGCGATGTAGAACGCCTCGGCGACCGTCCGCGGGATCTCCGCAGGGTCGGTGACCAGGAAGTTGTGCTTGGTGATCGGCATCGTGATGCCCCGGATGTCGGCCTCCTGGAAGGCGTCGGTGCCGATCGCCGCGGCGCCGACCTGGCCGGTGACCGCGACGATCGGGACCGAGTCCATGTGCGCGTCGGCGAGCGGCGTGACCAGGTTGGTCGCGCCCGGCCCGCTGGTGGCCATGCAGACGCCCACGCGGCCGGTCGCGGCGGCGTACCCCTGCGCGGCGTGGCCCGCGCCCTGCTCGTGCCGGACCAGGATGTGCCGGATCGAGGAGTCCATCAGGGGGTCGTACGCCGGGAGGATGGCGCCACCCGGGATGCCGAAGATGTCGGTCGTCCCGGCCGCCTCCAGCGACCTGATCAGGCTCTGTGCGCCGGTCACCTGCTCGCTCATCGGTTCTGCTTCCTTGTCCTGTCGCCCTGCCCTGCCCAACAAAAAACCCCTCGGCCCGGTGGGCGGCGAGGGGTGACGTGCGCGCTGAGTCGGTGTCCGGTCAGCTCACACGTCGGGTGCGTACGAGAATGTCCTTGCGCATGACGTCACCGTAGCCGCACGGCCTCCCGCCCGCACCCGAGTCTGGCACGCGTCCCAGCATCCGGGACGGCGGTCTCAATCGGCGGCCGTGCAGACACAGACCTTGTTGCCGTGGGGGTCGGCGAGCACCCAGAACGACGGCGCGTACTCGTCGGTGACCAGCGTGCCGCCCGCGGCGACGGCCGCCGCGACCCGCTCCTCGGCGACCTCGCGCGGGACCACGATGTCGAGGTGGAAGCGCTGCGGCACCTCGCCGGTCGCCTCGGGGGCCTTCTGGAACCACAGCGTGCTGTTGCGGCCGCCGGGGTCCGCGATCTCGTCGTCGCCGGCGTCCCGGTAGCCGAGCACGGCCGTCCAGAAGGGCTTGACCTCGTCGGCGTCGGGTACGTCGAGCGCCAGCTCGAGCGTCGAGACATCCCGAGGCGCGGCCTCGATGCCGAGCTCGGCGGCGATCTCGGAGATCCGCCGGGCCAGCGCGATGTCGCGGCTGGTCACGCCCTGCACGTCGTGGCTGTGCAGGTCGACGTCGACCTGCGGATAGGTCAGTACCACGTCGGGATGGTGGTTCGCCTCCTCGGCGGCCTCGGCGATCCGGGTGACCAGCTCGAGTCCCGTGGCGAAGCTGCCGGTGGCGAACCGGGCGTGCAGCCTCATCAGGAAGAAGCGCCAGTCGGCGAGCCCCTCGCCCCCGACCTGCTCGAAGCGGAGCACCTGCTTGGGATCTGTCATGGGAGCACCACCTGTCCGATCGGTCCTGGGTTGTAGGCGACCTCCCAGCGGTAGCCGTCGGGGTCGCCGAAGTAGCCGGTGTAGCCGCCCCACTCCCGCTCGATCGCCTCGGTGACCGGCTCGGCGCCGGCCGCACGGGCGGTCTCGAGGACGGCGTCGACCTCGCCGCGCGTGGGGACGTTGTGGGCCAGCGTGATCGGCGCGACGCCCGGTCCTCGGCGTACCTCCCCGACCTCGGCCTCGAAGTGCTCCTCGACCCACAGCGACAGCACGACGTGCTCCCCCACCTGGATCATCAGCACGTCGCCGTCGACGTGGAGGGCGGCCTCCCATCCGAGCCCGTCGACGTAGAACGCCCGGCTGGCCTCGAGGTCGCGCACCGCCAGGGTCACGAAGCTGATCCGCTGATCCATCCCCTCACCTTCGCACACCGCGCCGGCTGGTGTGTCTGAGGTGGTGAGGGGTTGGGATCCCCGGCTGACCGGGGATCCCTGACGTTGTCGGCCGTTGCAACCCCTGACAACCGCCAGGAGAGGCCGACAACCCCTGGGCAAACCCGGTCCCGGAGCTACGCCGAGCCCGCGGTCAGCGCACCGAGCGACACCCGTTGCAGACCGTCGGCGTCGAAGTTCGCGGGGTCGAGCCAGGCCTCGTGGGTGGCGCGGACGGCCGGCCACTCCTCGGCCGTGACCGAGAACCAGTCGGTGTCGCGGTTGCGGCCCTTGGTGACCATGTGGTTGCGGAACCGGCCCTCGTAGCGGAGTCCCAGCCGCGCGGCCGCCCGCCGCGACGGCTCGTTGAGCGCGTCGCACTTCCACTCGAAGCGGCGGTAGCCGAGCGTGTCGAACGCGTATCGCATGGTCAGGTGGATCGCCTCGGTCGCCGCCCGGGTGCGCTGGAGCGCGCGCGAGTAGAGGACACCGGCGATCTCGACCTGGCCGTGCGCGGGCTCGATCCGCGTGAACGACGCGATGCCCTGGACCTGCCGGCCCGCGGGCACGAGGGCGAAGGTCTCCAGCCCCGGGGCCTCGAGGTGCTCCCGGATCAACGCCTCCATCGCGGGTACGTCGCCCGGCGGCTCGGTCGGGCGGTAGGTCCACAGCGGCCGGTCGTCGGGGCCGCAGAGCGCGGCGTGCAGCGCCTCGGCATGGGCGACGGCGAGCGGCTCGAGCACGACGTACCGCCCCTCCAGCCGGACCGGTGCCGGCCACGGCCGCGGGCTCCAGTCCGAGACGAGGTCGCCGACCGGCTGGTCGAAGGCGTTGGTCTCGGGCACGGCGCGACCCTAGCCGTCGTACCTGACGCATCCGTCGTGTCCAAGAATCACGACAGATACCTCAGGTGCGTGACCCCACGCCGAGCCCGTCGAGGACGTCGCGGACGATCTCGAGCCCGCGAGCGACCTCCTCGAAGGACGTCGACAGCGGCGACAGCCCGATCCGCAGGCCGCCCGGGTCGCGGTAGTCGGGGATCACGTCCCGCTCCCACAGCGCCGCGATCACCTCGCGCATCAGGGGGTGGTGGAGCGTCACATGCCCGCCGCGGCGGTCCGGGTCGCGCGGGGTCGCGACCGCCACGCCGCGGTCGACCAGCAGCGAGTCGGCGAGCTCGATGGCGTACGACGTGAGCGCGATCGACTTCGCGCGCACCGCCGGCATGCCCACCTCGTCGACGAGCGCCACCATGTCCTGGATCGCCAGCATGCCGAGGATCGGCGGCGTACCCGAGACGAAGCGGCGGATGCCCGGCGCCGGCGCGTAGGCCGGCCCCATGAGGAACGGGTCGACGGAGCCGAGCCACCCCTGGATCGGCTGGGTCAGCTCGCCGAGGTGCGGGGCGGCGACGTAGCAGAAGGCCGGCGCGCCCGGCCCGCCGTTGAGGTACTTGTAGGTGCAGCCGACCGCCAGGTCGACGCCCGCCTCGTCCAGCGACAGCGGCACCGCGCCGGCCGAGTGGCACAGGTCCCAGAGGACGACAGCCCCGGCGTCGTGGGCGATCCGGGTGAGCTCGGGCAGGTCGGCGAGGTACGCCGAGCGGTAGGCGACGTGCGACAGCACGACGAGGGCGGTCGCGTCGGAGACGGCCGCCGACAACAGCGGGGCGGTCACCCCCAGGGCAGGGTCCACGTCGATCCACCGCAGCGTCAGCCCACACTCGCGGGCGACGCCGTCGGCGACGTACCGGTCGGTCGGGAAGTTGTCGCGGTCGATCACGATCTCGGTGCGGCCCGGCCGCGCGGCGACGGCCGCGCGCATCAGCTTGTAGAGCAGCACGGTCGTCGAGTCGCCGATCGTCGTCTGCCCGGGCGCCGCACCGAGCACGACCCGGCCGAGGTCGTCGCCGATGCGCTGCGGCAGCTCCAGCCAGCGCTCGTCCCAGCCGCGGATCAGCCGGCCGCCCCACTCCTCCTCGACGAACCGGGCCAGCCGCGGACCGGTCACCTTCAACGGCCGCCCGAGGGAGTTGCCGTCGAAGTAGACGAGGTCCGAGGAGGCGCCGACGAAGCGGTCGCGGTACGACGCGAGCGGATCGGTCACGGCCGTACCGCCGTCAGGTCGCGCACCGACGCGTACCGCTCGCGCACGGCCGGCGTCGGCTCGACCGAGGTCTCCACGACGTCCTCCAGCGGCCACTCCGGCGGCTCCGGCGTGCCGGCGAGGGCCCAGGCGGCCTGGCGGGCGGCGCCGCGGGCGACGTACTCCCCCGGCCGCGGCACGGCGACCGGCAGCCCGAGCACGGCGGAGGCGATCTCGCGGACCGCACGCGAGCGGGCGGCGCCGCCGACCATCACCACGCGCTCGACCGGTGTGCCCAGCGCGCGCACCGCGTCGAGGCCGTCGGCGAGGCCGCAGAGCATGCCCTCGACCGCCGCGCGGGCGAGGTACGGCGGGGTCGCGGTCTCCAGCCGCAGCCCGTGGATCGCGCCGGTGGCGTCGGGCCTGTTGGGCGTGCGCTCGCCCTCGAGGTAGGGCACCAGCACCAGCCCGCCGGCGCCGGCCGGGGCGGAGAGCGCGAGCTCGGAGAGCTCCTCGTGGGAGACGCCGAGCAGCCGGGTCGTGGCGTCGAGCACGCGGGCGGCGTTGAGGGTGGCGACCAGCGGGAGGAAGCGGCCGGTCGCGTCCGCGAAGCCGGCGACCGCGCCGGTCGCGTCGCCGACCGGCTCCTCGGCGACGGCGCAGGCGACGCCCGACGTACCGATGGAGAGGACGACGTCGCCGGCGACGGCGCCGAGGCCGAGCGCGGCGGCGGCGTTGTCGCCGGTGCCGGCGCCGAGCGCCTGCCCGGCCGGCGTGCGCGCGGCGACCTCCGACGGCCCAGCCACCCGCGGCAGTACGACGTCGTGGCCGAGCCCGAGGGTCAGCAGGTCGCGGCGGTACTCCCCCGTCGCCGGCGACCAGTAGCCGGTGCCGCTCGCGTCGCCACGGTCGGTGACGAGCGTGTCCAGGGACGCGGCGCCGGAGAGCCGCCACGTCAGCCAGTCGTGTGGCAGGCAGACAGCCGCGGTGCGGGCGGCGCTCTCCGGCTCGTGGTCGCGCAGCCAGCGCAGCTTGGTGACCGTGAACGACGCCACCGGCACCAGCCCCACTGCATCCACCCACGCCTGCGGGCCGCCGAGGTCGTCGGTCAGGTCGGCTGCTGCCCGCGCGGAGCGGGTGTCGTTCCAGAGCAGCGCCGGGCGGACGACCGCGCCGGCCTCGTCGAGGCAGACCATGCCGTGCTGCTGCCCGCCGACCGCGATCGCCGCGACGTCGTCGAGGCCGCCGGCCGCCGCGGCCGCCTGCTGGAGCGCGTCCCACCAGTGGTCGGGGTGCACCTCGGTGCCCTCGGGGTGCGGCGCGCTGCCGGAGCGCACCAGCTCACCGGTCTCCGCGTCGCAGACGACGACCTTGCAGGACTGGGTCGAGGAGTCGATCCCCGCGACGAGAGACATGCCCGGATTGTGTCAGGGTGAGCGCATGCGCGACCCGTCCGGACACGTCCTCGTCCTCGAGCGCGCCGAGTACGCCGCCGAGGTGGTCGCCGTGGGCGCCGCGCTCCGCCGCCTGACCCACCGCGGACGCGACCTGGTGGCCGGGTGGCCGGCCGGGGAGGTCTGCCCCGAGTACCGCGGCTGGGTGCTGCAGCCCTGGCCGAACCGGGTCGGCGACGGCCGCTACGACTTCGCCGGCGAGACCTTCCAGCTCGCCCTCACCGAGCCCGCGCGCGGCAACGCGCTGCACGGCCTGGTCGGCTGGGAGCACTGGGACGTGCGCCACCCCGACGCGACCCGGGCGGTGCTGCGGCACGCGCTGGTGCCGCGGACCAGCTACCCGTTCGCGCTCGACCTCGAGGTCGAGTACCGCCTCACCGACGCCGGGCTGACGGTCACGCTGTCCGGCACCAACGCCGGCGACCGGCCGGCGCCGTACGGCTCCGGCCATCACCCCTACCTCACCCTCGGGCTCCCGGCCGACGAGCTCGAGCTGACCCTGCCCGCCGCCGTCTGGTGCCCGACGGACGACCGGGGACTGCCCGGCGCCCCGCAGCCGGTGGGCGGCACGGCGTACGACCTCCGCGCGGGGCGGACGGTCGGCGACCTGGTGCTCGACCACCCGTTCGGCGAGCTCTCCTCCGAGATCGTCGAGGTCCGCGGCGGGGACCGGGCGATCACGCTGACCCTCGGCGAGGGCTGCCGGTGGCTGCACGCGTTCACCTGCGACACCCACGACCCGCCCCGGCGGGCGCTCGCGCTGGAGCCGATGAGCTGTCCGCCGGACGCGCTGCGCACCGGCACGGACCTGGTGGTGCTCGAGCCCGGCGAGACGCACCGGCTGCGCTACACGATCACTGGAAGCTGATCAGATTGATCGCACGTTCGGACGCGGCGACACCTGGTCAGCAAGGACTCCCAGGTCATCCGGGTCGGAGGTGACGAGGTCCGCGCCCACCCCCAGGTGCACCAGATGGGCGTCCACGACGTCCGAGGTTCCGGCGCGACCGAGGAGCGAGCCGACGGCGTGCGCCTCCTCGGGCGCGAACGGGACGACCTCGCAGCCGCCCAGGAACATCCGCAGCCTCGCCTGCCGAGACGACCGGCTCACCTGGGCGACCACCGGGGCCGTCGTGACCGGAAGGACGTCGTCTGTCAGCCAGGCGCGGTGCTCGGCCCAGACCTCGGGATCTCCCCGGTCGGCAGCGATCAGGACGCCGGCGTCGTAGAACACGGTCATGGGGACTTGGGCTGGCCGCGCTGCCGCAGTCGGGCTTCCTCGACGCGCCGACGCGCCGCGTCGAGCTCCTCGTCGGTGAAGGCGCCGTTCTCGGCCTCGAACTGAGCCACCGCGGCGAGACCCTGCTGGATCTTCAGCGTCCTACGGGCTGCCTCGGTCAGCCACGCGGAGACGCTGACTCCCTGGCGTCCGGCGTCCTCGACGACGCGCGCGTAGACGTCGGGGTCGACGGCGATCGCCGCCTTCGGCGAGGTCTTCCCTCGTGGCATGGTCTTCACGGTACTACTCCGGGTGGGAGGCTTCGGGGCGTGTGCCGAGCCTTCCCGATCGCCGCGTCGCGCGCCACCGCGTCGGCGGTCCCTGTGGATGATCCGGCTACTGGAAGCTGACGAACCGCACCCGCGGCCGCAGCGCGCGCACCTCGCGCGGGCCCATCCGGTTCACGTCCTCGTCGTAGAACAGCTTGAAGCCCATCGTGAACCGGCCCGGCCGCGCGATCGCGTGGTACGTCGCCCGCTTCTGCCGCGGCGTACCGAACCCGTCGGCGTGCTGCACCATGGCCAGCCCGGGGCGGTCGCGCACCCGGTCGATGTCCGGGATCATGTCGGTGCGGAACTGGTGCATGAGGAAGAGCTTCTCCGGCAGACCCTCCTCGCGGGTCAGCCGGGACAGCCAGGCCGACGTGCGGTTGACCTCGGCGGCGCGCACCTGCCCGATCGCGCGGCCCGGGACCTGGCGCGGGCCCATCCGCCACTCCGGGTCGAGCGCCAGCCCGACCCACGGGTCGCGCAGCGCCCAGGCCCAGCGCTGCGCGACCTCGGCGAAGCCGGAGCGGCCGGGCTGGATGTCGAGCAGCAGCAGGGCGCCGTTGCGGCGCGCCGCGCGGAGGTAGGTCCGGACGACCTCGCGCGGGATGTCGTGGCTGTAGTCGCCGTCCGGTCCGGGGCTGCCGTCGGCGATGGTGACGATCAGCTCGTAGACGCGGCGGATCGGCTGACCGGGGCGGCGGAACGGCGCCGCGGCCCGGCGCAGCCGCCGGTCCATGACGTCCGGCGGGCTCTCGCCGAGCACGCCCATCGACGCGGTCTGGCCGGTGCCGTAGTAGGCGATCAGCATCCGGTTGCCGGCGAAGACTCTCGTGCCGCCGCCGGGCAACGGGACCGGGTCGGCCGGCGGGTCCGTCGACGGTCCGGGAGAGGGATCCGGCTCAGCGCTCGCCGACGGCCCGGGCGGGGAGGGTTCGCCCAGCGGGTCCGCGGAGCCGGCGTACCGCGGCTCGTCGACGCGCCAGGCGACGACCAGCAGTCCGACGATCGCGAGCAGCGCGAGGAGGATCGGGCCTCGGCTGCCGGGCCGGTGGTCGGGCATGCGTCTCTCCGGGGTCGTTCGGCGGTCTCACGACTATCGCACCCGGCCCCGTCACCGCGTGCCCCGGCATACCCTTGCGGCCATGCCGACCCTCCGCTCCGCGACCTCCACCTCGGGACGCAACATGGCCGGCGCGCGCGCCCTGTGGCGCGCGACCGGCATGACCGACTCCGACTTCGGCAAGCCGATCGTCGCCATCGCCAACTCGTTCACCGAGTTCGTGCCCGGGCATGTGCACCTGCGCGACCTCGGCAGGATCGTGGCCGAGCAGGTCGCCGCGGCCGGCGGCGTCGCGAAGGAGTTCAACACCATCGCCGTCGACGACGGGATCGCGATGGGGCACGGCGGCATGCTCTACTCGCTACCCAGCCGCGAGCTGATCGCCGACGCGGTCGAGTACATGGTCAACGCGCACTGCGCGGACGCGCTGGTCTGCATCTCCAACTGCGACAAGATCACCCCCGGCATGCTGATGGCCGCGCTGCGGCTGAACGTCCCGGTGGTGTTCGTCTCCGGCGGTCCGATGGAGGCCGGCAAGACCCAGGCGGTCGAGGGCGTCGTGCACGCCAAGCTGGACCTCGTCGACGCCATGGTCCTCGCGGTCGACGACACCGTGAGCGACGAGCAGCTCGACATCGTGGAGCGCTCGGCCTGCCCCACCTGCGGCTCCTGCTCGGGCATGTTCACCGCCAACTCGATGAACTGCCTGACCGAGGCGATCGGCCTCTCGCTGCCCGGCAACGGGTCCACGCTGGCCACGCACAGCTCGCGGCGCGCACTCTTCGAGGAGGCGGGGCGGCTCGTCGTCGACCTCGCGAAGCGCTACTACGAGGACGACGACGAGTCGGTGCTCCCCCGCAGCATCGCCACCCACGAGGCGTTCGAGAACGCCTTCGCGCTCGACGTCGCGATGGGTGGCTCGACCAACACCGTGCTGCACCTGCTGGCGGCCGCGCGGGAGGCCGGGATGACCTTCTCCGTCGACGACGTCGACGCGGTGTCTCGGCGGGTGCCCTGCCTGGCCAAGGTCGCGCCCAACACGCCCGAGTACCACATGGAGGACGTCCACCGGGCCGGCGGCATCCCGGCCATCCTGGGCGAGCTCAACCGGGGCGGGATGCTCAACACCGGCGTCCACGCGGTCCACTCCGCGTCGCTGACCGCGTGGCTCGACGCGTGGGACGTGCGGGGCGGCCGGGCGAGCGAGACCGCGATCGAGCTCTTCCACGCCGCGCCCGGCGGCGTACGGACCACGGAGGCGTTCTCGACCTCCAACCGGTGGGGCTCGCTCGACACCGACGCCGCCGAGGGCTGCATCCGCGACGTCGAGCACGCCTACACCCGCGACGGCGGCCTGGCGATCCTCAGGGGCAACCTCGCCGAGGACGGCTGCGTGGTGAAGACCGCAGGCGTGCCGGAGGAGATCTGGAGCTTCAGCGGCCCGGCGATCGTCTTCGAGAGCCAGGACGACGCCGTCCAGGGCATCCTGGGCGGCCGGGTGCGGGCCGGCGACGTCGTGGTCATCCGCTACGAGGGCCCGAAGGGCGGCCCGGGCATGCAGGAGATGCTCTACCCCACCTCCTTCCTCAAGGGCAAGGGGCTGGGCCAGCAGTGCGCCCTCGTCACCGACGGCCGGTTCTCCGGTGGTACGTCGGGGCTCTCGATCGGCCACGTGTCCCCGGAGGCCGCCGGCGGCGGGGTGATCGCGCTCGTCGAGGACGGCGACGTGATCTCGATCGACATCCCGGGCCGCTCGATCGTCCTCGACGTCGACCCGCTGGTGCTCGACCAGCGCCGGGCCGCCCAGGAGAAGCGCGAGCGCCCCTTCACCCCCCTCGACCGCGACCGGGTGGTCTCGGCGGCGCTGCGCGCCTACGCCTCAATGGCCACCGCGGCCTCCGACGGCGCCTACCGGCGCGTGCCGGACTGACCCGCGGGGCCGTCAGCTCGTGATCGCGCCGTGCGCGGCTGACTGCACGATCTTGGCGTACTTGCCGAGCACGCCGCGGGTGTACTTCGGCGGCAGTGGCTCCCAGCCGACCTTCCGCTGCTCCCACTCGGGGTCGTCGGCGCCCTCGACCTCGAGCAGCCGGTTGGCGACGTCGAGGGTGATGGTGTCGCCGTCGCGCAGGAACGCGATCGGACCGGCGTCGACGGCCTCGGGCGCGATGTGGCCGACGCACAGGCCCGTCGTACCGCCGGAGAAACGGCCGTCGGTGATCAGCAGGACGTCCTTGCCGAGGCCGGCGCCCTTGATCGCGCCGGTGATCGCAAGCATCTCGCGCATGCCGGGGCCGCCCTTGGGGCCTTCGTAGCGGATCACCACGACGTCGCGGGGCGCGATCTCGCCGCGCTCGAGCGCGTCCATCGCGGCACGCTCGCCGTCGAAGACACGGGCGGTGCCGGTGAAGACCGAGTCGTCGAAGCCGGCGGTCTTCACGACCGCGCCCTCAGGCGCCAGCGAGCCCTTGAGGATGGTCAGGCCGCCGGTCGCGTGGATCGGGCGGTCCAGCCTGCGGATCACGTCGCCGTCGAGGTCCGGTGGCGACAACTCGGCGAGGTTCTCGGCCATCGTCCGCCCGGTCACGGTCAGGCAGTCGCCGTGCATCAGGCCCGCGTCGAGCAGCGCCTTCATCACGACCGGGATGCCGCCGATCCTGTCGACGTCGTTCATGACGTAGCGCCCGAACGGCTTGAGGTCCGCGAGGTGCGGCACCTTGTCGCCGATCCGGTTGAAGTCGTCGATGGTCAGGTCGACGTCGGCCTCCCGCGCCATGGCGAGCAGGTGCAGTACGGCGTTGGTCGAGCCGCCGAGCGCCATCACGACCGTGATGGCGTTCTCGAACGCCTCCCTGGTCATGATCTGGCGGGCGGTGACGCCGTGGCGGAGCAGGTTCACGACCGCCTCGCCCGAGCGGTGCGCGAAGCCGTCGCGGCGGCGGTCGACCGCCGGCGGCGCGGCCGAGCCCGGTAGCGACATGCCGATCGCCTCGGCGACCGCGGCCATCGTGTTGGCGGTGTACATGCCGCCGCAGGCGCCCTCCCCCGGACAGATCGCCCGCTCGATCCGGTCGACCTCGTCGCGGGTGATCTTCCCGGCCAGGCAGGCGCCGACGGCCTCGAAGGCGTCGATGATCGTCACGTCGCGGCCGTCCACGTTGCCCGGCATGATCGAGCCGGCGTAGAGGAAGACGCTGGACAGGTCGAGCCGCGCGGCGGCCATCAGCATGCCGGGCAGCGACTTGTCGCAGCCGGCCAGCAGCACCGAGCCGTCCAGCCGCTCGGCCATCATCACGGTCTCGACCGAGTCCGCGATGACCTCGCGGGAGACCAGCGAGAAGTGCATGCCCTCGTGGCCCATCGCGATGCCGTCGGAGACCGAGATCGTGCCGAACTCCAGCGGGTAGCCGCCGGCCGCGTGCACGCCGTTCTTCACCGCCTGCGCCAGCCGCTGCAGCGAGAGGTTGCACGGGGTGATCTCGTTCCAGCTCGACGCGACGCCGATCTGCGGCTTCTCCCAGTCCTCGTCGCCCATGCCCACCGCGCGGAGCATGCCGCGGGCGGCCGCCCGCTCCAGGCCGTCGGTCACGTCGCGCGAGCGGGGCTTGATGTCGGGGACGTGCCCGGGCTCGGTCATGCGCCAAGAGTAGACGGCCGGGCGCCGCCGGCTACCGCCCGCGCCACCTGAGGCCGAGCATCTCCAGGGCCGTGATCACGTCGGGGTGATCGGGCGAGAGGGCAACGTTGGCGAGGCTCTCGACGTGCGGGGTCCGGAAGCTCCCGTCGCGGTCATCCCAGCGCCCGCCGAAACGTCCGTCGGTGGCCCACTCCCAGCCGACCCACTCCCACGGGTCGAGCCGGCGCCCGACGCGCCAGACCTCGAGCCCGACGGGCTCGGCGATCGTCAGCATCGGCACGCGGTCAGCCCTCTGCCGCGAACGCGCGGGCCGCCGCAAGCACCGCGGGGCCGACCTCGTCGAGGTCGCCCTCTCGCAGCAGCCGCGCCGGGGCGACGTCACCCAGCCGCGGGTTCATGCCCTGGAACCACGACTGCACGACCGCCGCACTGTCCTTCTCCCGGATCAGCGCCGCCGCGTGGTACGCCGTTCGCAGTCGCCGAACGACCTGGGCCGAAGGCTCGCGATCGCCATCCGCCCACTGCCGGACCGCACGCGTCTCCTTCACCGAGCCCACGTAGGCGACGAGTCGCGCACCGAGAAGATCGCGCAGCAGGCCCACCACCTCGCCGACGGGCAGTCGAATCGAGTCCTGGTGGGCGCGGAGATCACCGCGCGCGATCGTGGTGCTCATGCCTCCATGATGGCACCGTCGTCGATCAGAAACCAGTGAAGAGCACAGTCTGAATCACAGTTGAGATCACAACTCGGCCGAGCAGGCCGATCTGCGGATCGCGCCCTCCCGGCCGGGCTCCACGAGTCGCCCGTCCCCGGCCCCTAGCCTGGTGCCGTGACCGTGAACCGGGCCTCCGTCAACTCGACCCCCGTGACCTGGAGTCAGTACGACGCCGTCCTCTTCGACCTCGACGGCGTGATCACGCCGACGGCGGTCGTGCACATGCGCGCGTGGTCGGAGATGTTCAACGAGTTCCTCACCTCCTGGCGGGGCGGCGGGGACGCCTCGCCGTACACCGACGCGGACTACTACGCCCACGTCGACGGCAAGCCGCGGTACGACGGGGTGCGCGACCTCCTCGCCTCGCGCGGCATCCCGGCGACCGAGGACCTGGTTATGGAACTCGGCGACCGCAAGAACGACGCCTTCAACGCGGTGCTCGAGCGCGACGGCGTCGAGGCGTACCCCGGCTCGGTGCGGCTGCTCGACCACCTCCGCGAGCTGGGTACGCCGCTGGCCGTGGTGTCGTCGTCGGCGAACGCCCCGGCGGTGCTGACGGCGGCCGGCCTGCTCGACCGGTTCGAGACGGTCGTCAGCGGCGACGTCGCCCGCGAGCTCGGGCTGGCCGGCAAGCCCGCGCCGGACACGTTCCTGCACGCCGCGGAGGTGCTCGGCAGCACGGCGGCCGGCTCCGTCGTGCTCGAGGACGCGGTGTCCGGCGTACGCGCCGGGAGGGCCGGTGACTTCGGGCTGGTCGTCGGGGTCGACCGCGGCGCCGGCGAGGAGGCGCTGCGCGCGGCCGGCGCCGGGATCGTGGTCGCCGACCTCGCCGAGCTGGTGCCCGGGGCGGCCGCGTGAACGCGCCGCGGGTCGGGCCGGACCCGATGCACCGGGGCCGGTTCCCGGTCAACCCGTGGGCGCTGGAGGAGATCGGCTACCAGCCCGGCGACCTCGGCGTGACCGAGACGCTGTTCGCCGTCGGCAACGGCTACCTCGGCATGCGCGGGACCCCGGAGGAGGGGCGGCCGGCGTACGCCCACGGCACGTTCGTCAACGGCTTCCACGAGACCTGGCCGATCCGCCACGCCGAGGCGGCGTTCGGCTTCGCCCGCACCGGCCAGACCATTGTCAACGCGCCCGACACCACGCTGCTCAAGATCTACGTCGACGACGAGCCGCTGACCTTCGGCACCTCCGACCTCGAGCACTACGAGCGGCGTCTGGACTTCCGCGACGGCGTGCTGCGGCGCAACCTGGTCTGGCGCACGCCGTCGGGCAAGCGGGTGCGCATCGACTCCACCCGGATGGTCTCGATGACCCAGCGCCACCTCGCGGTGATGACGCTGGAGATCGAGGTGCTCACCGGCGACGCCCCGATCGTGGTGTCCTCGCAGATCCTGAACCGCCAGGACGGCATGGACGAGTACCGCATGCCCCAGCAGGCGCAGGGCATGGACCCGCGCAAGGCCGCCCGGTTCACCGACCGGGTGCTGCTCCCCCGGATCAGCAGCGCCACCGAGGACCGGCTGATGCTCGGCTACCAGTGCGCGCACTCGGGCATGACGCTCACCGTCGCGGCGGACCACGTCCTCGAGACGCCCGACGTGCACGAGGTGGTCGTGCGCGGCGACGACGACCACGCCAAGACCGTCTACCGCGTCGACACCACTCGAGGCAACCCGCTGCGGCTGACCAAGACGGTCGCCTACCACACCTCCCGCGGCGTACCGGCCCGCGAGCTCGCCGACCGCTGCGACCGCACCCTGGACCGCGCGCGCCGCCAGGGGGTCGACCACTACCTGGCGGACCAGCGCGCCTGGTACGCCGACTTCTGGGCGGCCGCCGACGTCGAGATCGAGGGAGACTCCCCCGAGCACGTCGCGGTGCAGCAGGCCGTGCGCTACAACCTGTTCAGCCTGGCCCAGGCCACCGGACGCACCGACGGCCTCGGCGTACCGGCGAAGGGCGTGACCGGATCGGGCTACGAGGGCCACTACTTCTGGGACACCGAGATCTACGTGAACCCGTTCCTCAGCTACACCCAGCCCGAGGTCGCGCGGAACGCGCTGCACTTCCGCTCGATGATGCTGCCGGCGGCGCGCGAGCGCGCGCGGGAGCTGGCGCAGAGCGGCGCGATGTTCCCGTGGCGCACGATCAACGGCGAGGAGGCCTCGGCCTACTACGCCGCCGGCTCCGCGCAGGTGCACATCGACGCCGACGTCGCCTATGCGCTGATGAAGTACGTCCGCGCCACCGGCGACGACGGCTTCCTGGTCCGCGAGGGCATCGACATCCTCGTGGAGACCGCGCGGATGTGGGCCGACCTCGGGTTCTGGCGCAGCAACGGCGACCCGTCGTTCCACATCCACGGCGTCACCGGGCCCGACGAGTACACGACCGTCGTCAACAACAACCTGTTCACGAACGTGATGGCCCGCTTCAACCTCGAGCAGGCCGTCTGCGCCGTGGAGCTCCTGCGCGACGAGCACCCCGAGGAGCACCGCCGGATGGTCGCCCGGCTCGGGCTCGGCGAGGACGAGGTCGAGGAGTGGCGGCGCTGCGCGGACGGCATGGCGATCCCGTACGACGAGGGCCTGGGCATCCACCCGCAGGACGACTACTTCCTCGACCGCGAGGTGTGGGACCTCTCCCGGACGCCCGACGAGCTGCGGCCGCTGATGCTGCACTACCACCCGCTGGTGATCTACCGGTTCCAGGTGCTCAAGCAGGCCGACGTCGTGCTGGCGCTGTTCCTCCAGGGCGATCGGTTCACCCGCGAGGAGAAGCGCGCCGACTTCGAGTACTACGACCCGATCACCACCGGCGACTCGACGCTGTCGGCGGTCGTGCAGTCGGTGATCGCGGCCGAGGTCGGCTACCACGAGGTCGCGCTCGACTACTTCCACCACGCGCTCTACGTCGACCTGATGAACCTGCACGGCAACACCGTCGACGGCCTGCACGTCGCCTCGGCCGGCGGCGTCTGGAGCGCCCTGGCCTACGGCTTCGGCGGCATGCGCGACCACGGCGGCGAGCTCAGCCTCGACCCGCGGCTGCCGGCCACCTGGGACGGGCTGCGCTACCGGCTCTGCTGGCGCGGCACCCGCCTGCTGGTCGAGCTCACCGAGGAGCGGCTCGTCCTCACGGTCGACGCCGGCGACGGCGAGGTGCCCGTCACGGTCCGCGGTGCGGCGTACGTCGTGCGGCCCGACGCCCCGGTGTCGGTACCGCTCCCCGACCAGGGCGACCGCATCGACGGCCGGCTCGGCGACCGGCCGATCGTCGGCGGGCGGCGCGCCGACGGCAGCACCATCACCGCCGGCGTACCCGAGCCGATCCACTTCCACGAGGAGGGCGAGGGCACCGTCGAGCTGCCGGCGGTCCCGCTCCCCGACCCGCCCCCGCTCGGGCCGCACGTCCCGCAGTCCTAGCGGGGACCGAGCCGTCAGACCGCCGCCGCCCGCACGCACATCACATCGGGCAGGTCCGTGATCACCTGGCGCCAGGTGGCGCCCTCGTCGGCAGAGCCCCACACCGCACCGTTGCGGGCGCCGAAGTAGAGCCCGGTGCGCTCGTGGTCGTCGGCGCACATCGCGTCGCGCATGACGGCGACGTAGAACTCGTCGGGCAGGCCGTCGCCCCGCTGTCCACCCAGCTCCTCCCACGTGTCGCCGGCGTTCCTCGACCGCCACACCCGGGCCCGGGCCTCGGGCGGGTAGCGGCCGCCGCTGCCGCCGAGCGGGAACACGTAGACGGTGTCCGGCTCGTGCGGGTGGACCACGATCGGGAAGCCGAAGTCCGCCGGCAGGCCGTCGGCGATCGAGGTCCAGGTGACGCCCTCGTCGTCGGAGCGGTAGACGCCGCCGTGGTTCTGGAGGAAGAGCCGCTCCGGCCGCGACGGGTGGCGGGTGATCTTGTGGACGCACTGGCCGAACTCGGGGTACTGCTGCCCCTCGGGGAGGAACTCCGCCCTGATCCCGTGGTTGCGCGCCGTCCAGCTCTGCCCACCGTCGTCGGTCTGGTAGACGCCGCCGCTGCTGAGCGCGGCGGTCACCTTCAGCGGGTCGGTGGGGTGCGGGAGGATCGTGTGGAACGCCTGGCCGCCAAAGCCGGCACCCCAGTCGGCCCGGTGAGGGTGGTCCCACAGCGCCTGCTCCAGCGCGAACGTCTCGCCCCGGTCGGTCGAGCGCCAGACCGCGGCCGGCTCGGTGCCGGCGTACACGACGCCCTCCGCGCAGCCGGGCACCAGCTGCCAGATCCGCTCGACCTTCGCGTCAGTGCCGTCGGGGAACCGCACCGCGCCGTTCGGCGTCTCCTGCCAGCTCGCGCCGAGGTCGTCGGAGCGGCGGACCTGCGGCCCGAGCCAGGGTGACGAGGCCCCGGCCAGCAGCCGCGGCGTACCTCCTGACTCGGTGCCGCGCTTGTCGACGAGGCAGGAGTACACCTTCTCCATGTCGAAGTGCGGACCGGTGAACTCCCACTCCTCGCGCGCCTCGTCGGAGGTGCCCAGCCAGAGTCCCTTGCGGGTCCCGACCATCATCAGCGTCGTGTCGGACATGGCTGCCTCCCTGTTCGTCCTCGCCTCTCTTCTACCCTGACCCGGTGTCCGCCCGGAAGTCATCGCTCGCACTGATCCCTCCCGTGTGGCTGGTGCTGGCCGGGATCCTGTCGGTGCAGTTCGGGGCCGGGCTCGCGAAGTCGATCTTCGACGAGGTCTCACCGACCACGCTGGTCCTGCTGCGACTCGCCACGAGTGCCGTCGTGCTGGTGCTGGTGGCCCGGCCGGTGCTGCGGGCGCGGTCGCGGCAGGACTGGTACGTCGTCCTCGCGTTCGGCGCCTCGCTCGGCATCATGAACTGGTCGTTCTACCAGGCGTTCGCGCGGATCCCGCTCGGCATCGCGGTGACCCTGGAGTTCCTCGGGCCGCTCTCCCTCGCCGTCCTCGGCTCCCGCCGCGCCCGCGACCTGCTGTGGGTCGTCCTCGCCGGGCTCGGTGTCGTGGTGCTCGGCTGGTCCGGCGGTGGGTCGCTCGACGTCGCGGGGGTGCTGTTCGCGCTGACCGCCGGAGCCTGCTGGGCGGCGTACATCCTGCTCAGCGCCTCCACCGGACGTCGCTGGCCGGGGTTCGACGGCCTCGCCGTGGCCTCCGTGGTGGCCGCGCTCCTACTGGCGCCGGGTGCTGTGGCCACGGGCGGGTCCGACCTGCTCGACCCGCGGATCCTCCTCATCGGCGCGGCGGTCGGGCTGCTCTCGTCGGTGGTCCCCTACTCCTTCGAGCTGGTGGCCCTCCGCTCCCTGCGCCCCTCGGTCTTCTCGATCCTGATGAGCCTCGAGCCCGCCGCGGCCGCCCTCGCCGGCATCCTCGTCCTCGGCGAGATCCTCACCGGCCGGCAGTGGCTCGCGATCGCCCTCGTCGTGATCGCCTCCGTCGGCGCCACCCGGTCGGCCCGGACCGTGGCACCGGCGCCGGACTGACCCCTCGTTTCTCGTCGAGACACCCGGAACGGCCCTCCGGCGGGCCGATTCAGGGCCGTTTGGGGTGTCTCGACGGGAGATGGCGAGTTCACGGAACCGTCACACGACGTTGACCGCGGCGAAGCGGTCCCTGCCTAGGTTGGATCGCACGTCGCACACCCCCTCGGGAGCCCCCCATGTACGTCCCGCACCTGCTCCGCCGTCGCATCGACGCCGTACGCCGTTGGCCGGTCGACTCCCAACTGGGAGCCCGCCGCAACGCCATGATCGCCTCGACCGCTCTCGCCCAACGGCGTGCGGAGCTCGACGAGGTGGAGGAGTTCCTCGCCGCCCTGCGCGAGGCTCCGGTGCCGCAGGTCGCAGGGCACGCAGCGCACGGCTGAGCCCACCGGGCGGCCCGCCTCTCCCGGTCCCGCCCGGTGGGCTCATACCCGTAGGGTCCCCGCGTAGAGTCGCCGCATGCGAGCCCTCGTGACGGCCGTGCTGGTCGGTGCCGCCCTGCTCACCGCCTGCAGCGACGACCCGGCTGCCAAGCCCGACACCGTCACGGCCACACCCCAGCCGACCGACACCCCCACGACCGAGCCGTCGGAGCCGACCGGCGGCGACAGCCCGAAGGGCGACAAGACCCCGCCGAAGGTCGTCGACACGATCGCGACCGGGCTGGCCGTGCCCTGGGGCATCGGCTTCCTCCCGAACGGCGACGCCGTCGTCACCGAGCGCGACACCACCCGGGTGCTGCTGCTCACCGCGCCGTCGTACGGCGTGCGCCAGATCGGCACGGTCGACGCGGCCGTCCCCCTCGGCGACCAGGGCGGCGAGGCGGGCCTGCTCGGGGTCGCTGTCTCCCCCGACTTCGACCGCGACCGGACGCTGTTCTTCTACGTGAGCACGGCGAGCGACAACCGGATCGGGAGGGCGCGGCTCGAGGACGGCCGGCTCGGCGAGATGCGGTGGATCCTCACCGGCATCCCGAACGGGCAGATCCACGACGGCGGCCGGCTGGCGTTCGGCCCCGACGGGTACCTCTACGCCTCGACCGGCGAGACCGGCCAGCCGGACCTCTCCCAGGACAAGGGGACGACCGCCGGCAAGATCCTGCGGATCACCACCGACGGCGAGCCGGCGCCCGGCAACCCGTTCGACTCGCCGGTCTGGTCCTACGGGCACCGCAACGTCCAGGGCCTCGCCTTCGACGACGGCGGCCGGCTCTGGGCCTCGGAGTTCGGCGCCGACGCCTTCGATGAGCTCAACCTGATCCAGAAGGGGCGGAACTACGGCTGGCCGATGGTCGAGGGCCGCGGCAAGGGCACGGGCCTGACCAACCCGCAGGTCGTCTGGTCGACCGACGAGGCGTCGCCGTCCGGGCTGGCCTTCCTCGACGGGCGGCTCTGGCTCGCCTCGCTGAGGGGCGAGCGGCTGTGGCGGGTGGACGTGAACGGCGCCCGCGCGAGCAACCCGGTCGACTTCTTCGTCGGCAGGTACGGCCGGATGCGCACCGTCGTGGTCGCCCCGGACGGCAACCTCTGGGTGAGCACGAGCAACCGCGACGGTCGCGGCGACCCCCGCGAGGGCGACGACCGGATCCTGCTCATCGACCCGTGACGCCGCTCCCGGTGACGCTCCCGGTCACGGTCGCCCGCCGCGAGGCCCGGCGCAGCGTGGTCAGCACGGCCGGCCCGAGCAGCGCGATCGCGACGGCGTTGGTGAGCGCGCGCATGGTGTCCCAGCCGGTCGACGTCAGCAGCGTGTAGAGCAGGAACGTGCGCAGGTTCTCCCACACGGGCGCGCCGGCGACGTACGCGAGCGAGCCCTCGTGCCCGGGCACCACGATGCCCGCGAGGAAGGGCCAGCCAGAGAGGTTCATGAGCAGTCCGAAGAGGTACGCCGAGAGCACGCCGTACGCCGCCAGCAGCGCGATCTCGCGCCTGCCGGTCACCCGGCGCGGCAGCAGGCCGGCGCCCATGCCGACCCAGGCGGCGCAGAGCATCTGGTAGGGCAGCCAGGGCCCGACGCCGGCGGTCAGCAGGGCCGAGGCGAACAGCGAGGTGCAGCCGAGCACGAAGCCGAAGCCCGGCCCGAAGACCCGCCCGGCGAGGACCAGCATGAAGAAGGTCAGCTCGACGCCGCCGGTGCCGGGCGAGACGCCGCGCAGGATCGCGTTGACGGCGCTGAGCACGCCGAGGATCGCGAGCACCCGGGGGTCCAGGCCGTTCTCGTTGAGCTCGGCGAGCACCACGGCGAGCACCACCGGGAGCAGGCCGAGGAAGAGGAACGGCGGGTCGACCCGGGCCGTGTCCTGCACCC
This sequence comes from Nocardioides hungaricus, assembly GCF_054782915.1. Taxonomy (NCBI): domain Bacteria; kingdom Bacillati; phylum Actinomycetota; class Actinomycetes; order Propionibacteriales; family Nocardioidaceae; genus Nocardioides; species Nocardioides hungaricus. The sequence goes on from NZ_BAAGRO010000066.1 coordinate 103,008, forward strand.
GGAGCAGCAGCGGCCAGCAGAGCATCGCCAGGCCGGCGACCGAGGCGAGCGCCAGCACGGCCAGCGAGCGCGGCGAGACCCGGACCGCGGTGGTCACGAGGCATCCAGGGCGGCCAGCTGGGTGGCGACCTCGTCGACGCGCAGCCACGGCGCGCCGAGCACCTTGGTGACCTGCGGGGCGAACGACGGCGACTCGGCGACCACCCGGCGCACCGGTCCGGACGAGACGACGTCGCCGTCGGCGAGGACGACGACGTCGTCGGCCGCCTGCGCGACGAACTCCACGTCGTGGGTCGCCACCAGCACCGCGTGGCCCTCGGCCGCGAGCCCGCGCAGGGTGCCGGCGAGCACCTGCTTGGCGGCGTAGTCGAGGCCGCGGGTCGGCTCGTCGAGCAGCAGCACCTGCGGCCGCGCGACGAGCACCAGCGCCAGGGCGAGCGCGAGCCGCTGGCCCTCGGACAGGTCGCGCGGGTGGTGGTCGTCGGCGATGCCGGGCACCAGCCGGTCGAGCAGCGCCCGCGCGGCGCCGGGGCCGCCGTCGGCGGCCGCCAGCTCCTCGCCGACGGTCTCCAGGTAGAGCAGGTCGGCGGCGTTCTGCGGCACCAGCCCGATCAGCGCCCGGCGCCGCGCGGGCGTGAGCTCGCCGGGGTCGGCGCCGGCGACGTCCACCCGGCCGCCGGTCCGGCGGCCGCTGCCCTGGAGCGCCCAGATCAGCGACGACTTGCCGGCGCCGTTGCGGCCCATCAGCGCGGTCACCCGGCCGGCACCGAGCGCGAGGTCGACCTCGCGGAGCGCGACCGTGCGGCCGTGCACCACCGTCAGCCCACGCACCGCGACGGCCGGCGTCGTCGGCTCCTCCTCGTACGCCGGCGGGCGCAGCCGCTCGGCCAGCCCGCGCGCCCGGCGGCGGGCGTCGCGCACGCTGAGCGGGAGCGGGTCCCATCCGGCGGCGCGGCCGAGCTCCACGATCGGGGGTACGACGGGCGAGTCGACGAGCAGCTCGCCGGGCTCTCCCACGTGCATCCGGCCGTCGCCGGTCAGCAGGCACATCCGGTCCGCGAACGGCACCACCCGCTCCAGCCGGTGCTCGGCGAGCAGCACCGAGACGCCGAGGTCGTGCACCAGCCGGGTGAGCGTGGCCAGCACCTCCTCGGCCGCGGTCGGGTCGAGCGCGGAGGTCGGCTCGTCGAGCACGAGCAGCCGCGGGTGCATGGTGAGCACCGAGCCGATCGCGACCCGCTGCTGCTGTCCGCCCGACAGCGTGCGCAGGTCGCGGCTGCGGAGGTCGGCGACGCCGAGCAGGTCGAGGGTCTCCTCGACCCGGCGGCGCATGGTGTCGCCGGGGAGCCCGAGCTGCTCCATGCCGTAGGCGAGCTCCTCCTCCACGGTGTCGGTGACGAACCCGGCGGCGGGGTCCTGCCCGACGTACCCGATCGCGTGCGCGCGCTCGCGCGGCGGCCGGCGCACGACGCTCTCGCCGTCGAGCAGCACGTCGCCGTCGAGGGTGCCGCCGCTGAACCGCGGCACCAGCCCGGTGACGACGCCGAGCAGCGTGGACTTGCCGACGCCGGTCGGGCCGGAGACGAGCACCAGCTCGCCCTCGTCGATCGTGAGGTCGACGCCGTCGAGCACCGGGGCGTCGTCGTAGCGGAACGCGATGCCGCGCAGCTCGAGCATCAGGCCACCGCCAGCCGGGGCATCGGGGTGGTCAGCGGGCCGGCGAGCGCGACCACGGCCATGAGCAGCGCGGCCGCGCTGATCGTCGGCATCGCGTCGAGCGCCGGGTAGACGACCGCCGGCTGGCTGCGGCTGAGCCACCAGCCGAGCACGCCGGCGAGCACCCCGGAGCCGACGACGGCGAACTCCGGCCAGCGCCACGGGTCCGGGCGGTAGCGGCTGCGCCCGACCCGGCGGCCCGCGCTGAGCATCCCCGCGACCGCGGCGGCGAGCCCGAGCGCGAGCATCGGCAGCGCGAGCACGCGCGGCGCGGTGGAGTCGAGGACGGCGTACGTGCCGACGCAGATGCCGCCGAGGCCGACCAGCATCAGCGCCCCGGTGGTACGCCGCTGCGCCGGTGTCGCCCCGGACGCCCGGCCGTAGCCGCGGGTGTCCATGCCGGCGGCCAGGGCGAGCGAGCGCTCGAGCGCGTCCTCCAGGACCGGCACCAGGAACCGGCGCAGCCGCCGCACCCTGCGGGTGTCGCCGGCGCGCAGGCTCTGCGCGGCGCGCACCCGCCGCGCACTGTCGGCGAACTGCGGCAGCACGGTCACCGCGACCACGAGGGCGGTGCCGATCTCGTAGAGCGCCGGCGGGATGGAGCGCAGCAGCCGCTTGGGGTTCGCCACCGAGTTGGCCGCGCCGACGCAGACCACGATCGTCGCCAGCCGGATCCCGTCGTACAGCGCGAACAGCAGCGCCTCGGCGTACAGCGGCCCGAGCAGGCTGACCCCCGCGAACCACGACGGCAGCGGCACGCTCGGCAGGTCCACCAGCACCCGGCCGCCGGACCAGCCCCCGAACACGATCCAGAACCCCAGCCGCATCACCACGATGAACCCGCCCAGCCACAGGTAGAGCCGGAAGGACCGGCCCCACGACTGCTCCGAGCGTCGCAGCGACACGACGGTCGCCGCGACGCCGACCAGCATCAGCAGCACGAACGGGTTGGTGGTGAAGGTCGCCGCGGCGCACAGGCCCAGCGCCCAGACCCACCAGGCGACCGGGTGCAGATCGCGTGGAAGCCGGGCCATGCTCAGGCCGCCCCCGACCGGCGCCGCCGGACCACGGCGACAGCGCCCGCGGCGCCGAAGAGCACCACGACCACGGCCGGCGCGATCCAGGTGGGCAGGCCGTCCTCGGGTTCGGCCGGGTCGGAGGACGCGGGTACGGCGGACGCCTCGGTCTCGCTCGGCGACGGCGACCCGGCCGCGGTCGGCTCCGCGGAGGCCGATCGCGACCTCTTCGCCGGCGGCGTCGCCGACCCGGACTCGCTCGCGGACGGCGCGGCCGAGCTGCTCGGCGCCTGCTGGCTCGGCGCCTTCGTGGGCTGCGCGGTCGGCTGCCGCGTGGGATGCGCCGAGGAGGGCTGCTGCGTCTGGGTCGGCGACTGGGTCGACGACTGGGTCGGCGTCGGGTCCGGGTGCGGTGCCGGGCTCGCGCCAGGGGGCGAGGAGTCGGACGAGCCGACCCAGGAGAAGCCGACGTAGCCGCCCTCGGGGACCGACAGGCCGCCGGCGCTCGTGGTCGCGTAGGTCCACGAGCCGGACTTCCCGTCCGACCAGTAGAGCGCCCAGTACGCGTCGGCGGGCGGGGTGTTCACGCAGGGGCTGTCCGCGGGCTTGCCGGAGACCCGGCACACGAAGCCGGGCTGGCGCTGCACGTAGTCCAGCGGGAACCCGGCGGCCGGGAACAGCGCGCTGGCCCGGTCGCCGCCCCCGTCCGGCACGCACCCGGACTGCACGCCCCCGCCGAGCTCGCCGAAGTCGACGACGACGGTGACCCCGGCGGCGGTCGGGCAGGCGGCCGCGCTCGCGGGCGCGACCGGCGCGGCGGCGTACGCCGTCGCGGCCAGGCCGGCCGCGACGGCGACGCGTGCGATCTGACGGATCACGAACGGAGCACGTCAGCGGGTGACGGTGAAGGAGGTCTTCGCCTTGCGGTCGGGAAACGCGCCCACGACCCGCACCTTCGCCCGGCCCGGCCGGTTCGGCACCGTGACCGTGGTCTTGAAGACTCCCTTGCGGTTGGCCTGACCGCCCGCGCCGGCGCCCGACACGCTGCCCTTGCGGCTCGGCCACCTGACCTTGATGCTGGCCGTCTCGCCGGGGGCGAGGCCGGTGACCTTGACGGTCTGCCTCGTGCCGGCCGCGACCCTCTTCGTGAGCGAGACGGCGAGCCTCTTCGCGCCGAGTGCGTTGATCCTCACGGTGTCGAAGACGCCCGATGCGTTGGCGACCTCGACCCTGCTGGTCGCGGTCCTCGCCGGGATCCTGATCCGCGGGCTCGCCGCACCGGTGGCGTCGGCGTAGGCCAGCACGGACTGCTCCCCGAGCATCGCGCAGACCGCCTCTCCCGGGGCGGCGTCGACGACGCCGACCGGCTTCCTGCCACCGGCCCTGACGTACTCGGCCGTGAACATCGCCCTCGGGTCGCCGTCCTGCGCGGCGAGCAGGCCCGGGAGCGCCTGGGCGGTGGCCCGGACGGTCTGGTCGAGGAGCCCGCCGGTGAGGGCCGTGCCCGACCCGGCCTCCTGGGCGGTGCCGTCGTAGAAGACGGCTCCGACCGCGGTCTGGTCGTAGTAGACGCAGTTCGCGACGTTGGCGGCCTGCCGCGCGCGCAGCCAGGCCGCGGCCTCGGCGGCGGCCCGGTCCTGGCCGGAGATCAGGAGGGCGTACGCCGCGAGGCCGGTGCTGTTGGCGTTCCCGGTCGGGATCGCCTGGTCCGAGCCGAACGAGCCGTCGGCGTTCTGCTCGCCCGCCAGCCAGGCGACGGCGGCGGCGACCGCGGCGGCGACATCGGTGTCGTCGAGCTGGGACTGGAGCGACTGGATCGCGAGCGCGGTCGCGTCCACGCTCGGCTGGCCGTTGCCGCCGTCGCACGTCTGGTCGGCGGCGTCGACGGCCGCGAACGAGCCGCGGAAGAAGCCGGCCGCGCACTGCTGGTCCAGCAGGAAGCCGGTCACCGAGTCCGTCAGGCCGCTCCCGGCGGCCTCGAGCGCCTGGACTGCGTAGACCTGCCCGAACGGGCTCGCGTAGTCGCCGTACTGGCTCTGGTCCTGGGTCCGGCCGGCCGTCGCGCCGGTCGTCAGGACCCGCCCCTCGAGCCGTTCGATCAGGTCCACGCCGCCGAAGTCGGTCGGGTCGTCGCCGGCCGCCCGAGCGAGCACCGCCGCCTTGGCCGTCGAGCCGGCGTACTCCTCGCCGCCGGTGCCGATGTAGCCGCCGACATTCGCGGCCACGGCGTCGCTGATGGTCTCGACGACCGAGGCGGGCGCGCCGGCCGCGTCGAGGCCGAGAGCGACATCGATGGTGCCGCCGATGTCGTCGTAGTCGTACTCCTGGTTGCGCACCAGGCCGCCCTGGAGCTGGGCGCCGAGCCAGTAGCCGGCCGCGGTGGCCGGTCCGGAGTCGGTCGCGGCCGTGGCCGGCGCGGACGTGGCGACGAGCGCCGGGAGGACGAGGGCGGGCGCGGCCAGCAGTGCCGCGACCCCTCGGACGATGGGACGCATGGTGTTCCTTCCCGCGGCTGCAGATCCCTCGACAGCGCGTATTCGGGACGCTTCGCAGCAGGTACTCCGGCTCGCTCGCTCCCCGTCGAGACGGGAGGCGGGCCTACGGTTGCGGGTCAGCGCCGGCTTCGGACCGGCTTCCCCCACTGCGGGCGCGATGTTGATTGGTGGCCGCAGCATATCCCCCCATCCCCCTCGCCGACTCGGCGCGTCTTGCCCACCCAGGGACGCCGACTCGGCGCGTCTTGCCCGCGCAACGGTGTCGAGTCGGCGCGTCTTGCCCACACGCCGGGCAACTTGCGCCGAGTCGCACCCACACGCCGGGCAACTTGCGCCGAGTCGCACCCCTACGGCGGGCAACTTGCGCCGAGTCGCGCTACTGCAGCTTCTCCAGGATCAGCTCGCGGACCCGGCCGGCGTCGGCCTGGCCCTGCATCTGCTTCATCACCGCGCCGATGAGGGCGCCGGCGGCGGCCACCTTGCCGTCGCGGATCTTCGCGGCAACGTCGGGGTTCGCGGCGATCGCGGCGTCGACGGCCGTCGAGAGCGCGCCCTCGTCGGAGACGATCGCGAGCCCGCGGGCGGCGACGATCTCGTCCGGGGTGCCCTCGCCGGCGAAGAGCCCGTCGAAGACCTGGCGGGCCAGCTTGTCGTTGAGGGTGTCCTCGTCGACCAGCGCCTGCACTCGCGCGACGTCGGCCGGGGTGACCGCGAGTGCGGTGACCTCGACGCCCTGCTCGTTGCCCCGACGGGCGAGCTCGCCGAGCCACCACTTCCGCGCCGCCTGCGGCGTGGTGCCGGCGGCGATGGTCTGCTCGATGGAGTCGAGCGCACCCACACCGACGGTGTCGCGCATCTCCAGGTCGGAGAAGCCCCAGTCCGCCTGCAGCCGCGCCCGGCGGGCGGTCGGGTTCTCGGGCAGCGTGCCGCGCAGCTCCTCGACCCACTCCCGCGACGGCGCGACCGGCACCAGGTCGGGCTCGGGGAAGTAGCGGTAGTCCTCGGCGTCGGACTTCTCCCGGCCGCTGGTCGTGACGCCGGTGTCCTCGTGCCAGTGCCGGGTCTCCTGGAGGATCCTCCCCCCCGCATCCAGTACGCCGGCATGGCGGGACATCTCGTAGCGGACCGCGCGCTCGACCGACCGCAGCGAGTTGACGTTCTTGGTCTCCGTGCGGGTCCCGAGGATGCCGGAGCCCCGGGGCGACAGCGAGAGGTTCACGTCGGCGCGGATCGAGCCCTGGTCCATGCGCGCGTCGGAGACGCCGAGCGCGACGATCAGGTCGCGCAGCTGGGCGACGTAGGCCCGCGCCACCTCGGGCGCCCTCGCGCCCGCCCCGAGGATCGGCCTGGTGACGATCTCGATCAGCGGGATGCCGGCGCGGTTGTAGTCGACCAGCGAGTGGTCGGCACCGTGGATGCGGCCGGTGGCGCCACCGACGTGCAGCGACTTGCCGGTGTCCTCCTCCATGTGCGCGCGCTCGATCTCGACGCGGAAGGTCTCACCGTCCACCTCCACGTCCATCCACCCGTCGAAGCAGATCGGCTCGTCGTACTGCGAGGTCTGGAAGTTCTTCGGCATGTCCGGGTAGAAGTAGTTCTTCCGCGCGAACCGGCACCACTGCGCGATGTCACAGTTCAGCGCCAGCCCGATCCGGATCGCCGACTCCACGGCCATGCGGTTCACCACCGGCATCGCGCCTGGCAGGCCCAGGCAGGTCGGGCACACCTGGGTGTTCGGCTCGGCGCCGAACCCGGTCGGGCAGCCGCAGAACATCTTCGACGCGGTGTTCAGCTCGACGTGGACCTCCAGGCCCATCGCCGGGTCGTACGACGCCAGCACGTCGTCGAAGGCCACCAGGGTGTCGCTCATGCGAGATTCTCCTCGGGAGGGACGAGCGGGCCGCCCCACTGGTCGTGCAGCAGCGCCTCGAGCGCGGCGCCCACGCGGTAGCAGCGGTCGTCGGCCAGCGCCGGCGCCAGGATCTGGAAGCCGGCCGGCAGGCCGTCCTCGTCGGCGAGGCCGCTCGGCACCGAGATCCCGGGTACGCCGGCCAGGTTGGCCGGGATCGTCGCGAGGTCGTTGAGGTACATCGCGAGTGGGTCGTCGAGCTTCTCCCCCAGCCTGAACGCCGTGGTCGGCGCGGTCGGCGAGACCAGCACGTCCGCCTGCTCGAACGCCGCGTCGAAGTCGCGCGAGATCAGCGTGCGCACCTTCTGCGCCTGCCCGTAGTAGGCGTCGTAGTAGCCGCTGGAGAGCGCGTAGGTGCCCAGGATGATGCGGCGCTTCACCTCGTCGCCGAAGCCCGCGTCGCGGGTCGCGCGCATCACCTCCTCGGCGCTGGCGCCGTCGGCGGGCCAGACCCGCAGGCCGTAGCGCATCGCGTCGAACTTCGCGAGGTTGCTCGACGCCTCCGCCGGCAGGATCAGGTAGTACGTCGCCAGCGCGTGCACGAACGTCGGGCAGGAGACCTCGACCACCTCGGCGCCGGCCTTGACCAGCAGGTCGACCGACTCCCGGAAGCGGGCCATCACGCCCGGCTGCCAGCCGCTCTGCCCATCCTCATGGCCGGCGAGCTCGGTGACGACGCCGACGCGCAGCCCGGACAGGTCGCCGCCCGCGCCGAGGCGCGCCGCCTCGACCAACGGCGGCAGCGGCTGGTCGATGCTGGTGGAGTCGAGCGGGTCGTGCCCGCCGATCACCTCGTGCAGCAGCGCGGAGTCGAGCACGGTCCGGGTCACCGGTCCGGCCTGGTCGAGGGAGTTGGCGAGCGCGACCAGGCCGTAGCGCGACACCCCGCCGTACGTCGGCTTCACGCCGACCGTGCCGGTCACGGCGCCCGGCTGGCGGATCGAGCCGCCGGTGTCGGTGCCGATCGCGAGCGGGGCCTCGAAGGCGGCCACGGCCGCGGCCGAGCCGCCGCCCGAGCCGCCCGGGATCCGGTCGAGGTCCCACGGGTTGTGCGTGGCGCCGTACGCCGAGTGCTCGGTCGAGCTGCCCATCGCGAACTCGTCCATGTTGGTCTTGCCGAGGATCGGCAGGCCGGCCTCGCGGAGCCGGCGCACCACGGTGGCGTCGTACGGCGGGATCCAGCCCTCGAGGATCCTCGACCCGCACGTCGTCGGCAGGCCCTCGGTGGCGAGCACGTCCTTCACCGCGATCGGCACGCCGTCCAGCACGGACAGCGGGGTGCCCGCGGCCCGGCGCGCGTCGGACTCCGCCGCCTGCGCGAGTGCGCCCTCCGCGTCGACGTGCAGGAAGGCGTGCACCTGACCGTCGACCATCTCGATCCTGCGCAGGGCGGCCCGGGTCAGCTCGACCGACGTCGTCTCGCCGGCCACGAGGGCGTCGGCCATCTCGGCCGCGGTCGTCCGCGTCCAGTCCGTCATCACTGCTCCTCGCCCAGGATCCGCGGCACGGAGAAGCGCTGCTCCTCGACCTCGGGGGCACCGGCCAGCGCCTGCTCCGGGGTCAGGCCGGGCACCACGACGTCCTCGCGGAAGACGTTCGTGAGCGGCAGCGCGTGCGAGGTCGGCGGGATGTCGTCGCCGGCGACGCCGCTGATCGAGGCGACCGACTCGAGGATCACCGACAGCTGCGGCGCCAGGTGGTCGAGCTCCGCGTCGGACAGGTCGATCCGGGCGAGGTTCGCCAGGTGGGCGACCTCGTCTCGGGTGATCTCAGGCATGGGCCAATCCTAGGAGCGCGCCCGTCCCGTCCCTCCAGCGACCTCAGAACGCGATGCCGTCCACCCCGCGGGAGACGATGTCGCTGGGCTTCCCGGCGAGCTCGCGTACGGCGCGCCAGGCCATGTCCATGGCCGAGTCGACGTAGGCGCGTGGGGCCGAGTCGGTGTTGGCGATCGCGATCCGGCCCCATCCCTTCCGGGCGACGTGGCTCGGCAGCTCGCCGTACGGCCAGAACTCGTCCCACGGCCGCCCGTACTCGTAGGCGTAGGCGTGGCCCCAGCGGTTGACGGTGATGCCCTCGATGTCGCGGGCCGGGTCGAACCCGCCCGGGCCGAGGGCCCGGGCCAGCTGGTCGCGGAGCTGCCGCTCGAGGGTGGCGAAACTGGTCTGAATCAGCTCGACGCGCCCGGCGGCGCCCTGCTCGCGGGGCGGCAGGCCGGGCTTGCAGACCGACTTCGCGAGATGCAGGACGGTCGCCTCCCGCGGGTGGTCGGGGAACTCGTAGCGCCCCATGCTGACCGGGAAGTCGAGCGCGACGCTGCCCCAGTAACCGGTGGGGTAGCGAACGCTCGCGACCTTGAGCTTGTCGAACGCCTTCCAGTTGCGCACCAGGACGCTGGTGTACATCAGCGCGAGGCGGCCGGCGTCCTTGAGCGCCCGGCGCTGCTCGGCCGAGATCTCCCGGGTGAGGTAGGGGATCATCTGGTTGTTGCACGCCAGGATCACGTGCGAGGCGCGCACGGTCTCGAGCCGGCCCTTGCGCACGTACGCCACCTGGACCCGCCGCGCGTCCCGCGGGTCGCCCTCGTGCCGGACCCGCACCGCGGGCGAGTTCAGCCGGATCCGCACGTCGTTGGTACGCCGGTCGAGCTGGTCGTACTGCAGGCGGTTGTTCGGGATGCTCGCCATCCCCTTGCCGGGCATCGCGTGCGGGATCATCTTCCGCACCAGCGAGTAGACGACGCCGGCGTTGCCCTCGGGGAAGTGGTAGATGTAGTCGTCCTCGGAGGTCCAGAGCTTGTGCCCGGTCGGGGCGATGCGCGGGTCCGGGTCACCGCTCCAGTCCAGGCCCAGGCCGTCGAACCCGACGAACTCGACCGACGCGTCCAGCGCCCCGACCCCGTCGGCGCCGTACCCCCAGTTGCCGTTGGGCGTGGTCTGCAGGAACTTCAGCGCGTCGTCGTGCGCGCCGACGTGGTCGCGCAGGTAGTCGAGGTAGGTGATCTCGGCCAGCCGGTCCTTCTTCTCGGCGTCGCTCAGGCCGGGCATCCAGTCCTGGGGGTCGTCGTAGATCGCGGACAGATCGGCCTTGGCCTGGTCGGCCATCGGGGCGTCCGCGAGGATCGTGGAGTAGGGGGTGCCGCCCTGCCAGGTCGTCAGGTGGTCGCGGCCCCAGGACTCCTCGTCGAAGAACAGCCCCCGCCCCAGGCCGTGGCGGGCGTTGAAGCCGGCGTCGAAGAACTTCTCGAACCGCTCGACCCTGATGCCGATGTCCACGAGCAGGTCCCGCGCCGGCGGTGCGTACGTCGACGGCGACTCGATCGACTGCGAGCCGCCGTAGCTCAGCAGGGTCCGGCCGGTGGTGCGGTACTCGTTGCGCCGGGCGTGACCGCCGATGTCCTCCAGTGCGTCGAGCACCAGGATCCGGCTCTTCCTGCCGAACTCCTTCTGGTAGTAGCGCGCCGCGGACAGGCCGCTGATGCCGCCGCCGACCACGACCAGGTCGTACTTCTCGCCCGTGTGGTGCGGCTCGGGGGCGTCGTCCCAGAACGTGCCGTCGCGCAGGGCGTGGGGGACGGCGAACGCCGCCGCCGTCTGTCCGCGCAGCCCGCGCCCGGTCGGCGGGTAGTAGCGCCGGCGGGACCCGCCGCCACCGGGCGGGGCTGCGGATGCCTGCCCGGCGCCGCCCAGCACCAGGCCGCCGGCCGCCGCGGCGCCCACCCCGACCGCGACCCCGTCGAGGAAGTCCCGTCGGGTGATGGCGCGGCCCATCCCCAGCTCGTCGTCGGTGTAGCCGGCCATGCGGACTCCCCTTCCGGTCAGGGACAGTCTCCACCCGTCCGGACGACGTCCACCAGGGTCAGAGGGCGTCCGGACCGCCGTCGAGCAGGGCCTTGAACCCCGCCTCGTCGAGGATCGGTACGCCGAGCTGCTCGGCCTTGTCGGCCTTGGAGCCGGCGTTCTCGCCCACCACGACGTAGTCGGTCTTCTTCGACACCGAGCCGGCGGCCTTGCCGCCGCGGACGAGGATCGCCTCCTTGGCGGAGTCGCGGCTGAAGTCGACCAGCGAGCCGGTGACCACGACGGTCAGCCCCTCGAGCGTGCGCGGCACGGACTCGTCGCGCACGTCGGCCATCGAGACCCCGGCCGCGGCCCACTTGTCGACGATCTCGACGTGCCAGTCGACGCCGAACCACTCGATGACCGCCTCGGCGATGGTCGGGCCGACGCCCTCGGCGGCGGCGAGCTGCTCCTCTGCTCCGTCGCGGATGGCGGCCCGGATCGCGGCCATCGAGCCGAACTCGGTCGCCAGCGCGCGGGCGGCGGTCGGCCCGACGTGCCGGATCGAGAGCGCGACCAGCACCCGCCACAGCGGCACCTGCTTGCGGTCCCCGAGGTTGTCGAGCAGGCGCTGGCCGTTGGCCGAGAGCACCCGGTCGCCCTCCTCGTCCTTCCTGGCCGCCCGGGTGAAGAGCTCGGTGCGCAGCAGGTCGTCGCCGGTCAGCCCGAAGACGTCGCCCTCGTCGGCGATCACCCCGGCGTCCAGCAGCGCGACCGCCGCCTCGTACCCGAGCCCCTCGATGTCGAAGGCGTTGCGACCCGCCACGAAGAACACCCGCTCGCGCACCTGGCCCGGGCACTTCTCGTGGTTGGGGCACCGCATGTCCTTGTCGCCCTCCTTCTGCTGCACCAGGCGGGTGCCGCAGGACGGGCAGGTCGTCGGCGGCCGCCACGGCTCGAGCCCCTCCGGACGCAGCGCCAGCACCGGCCCGAGGATCTCCGGGATCACGTCGCCCGCCTTGCGCAGGATCACCGTGTCGCCCGGGCGGACGTCCTTGCGCTCGACCTCGTGGAAGTTGTGCAGCGTGGCGTTCTCGACCGTCGAGCCGGCGACCTTGGTGGGCTCCATGACGCCGTACGGCGTGACCCGGCCGGTGCGCCCGACGTTCACCCGGATCTCGAGGAGCTTGGCGTTGACCTCCTCGGGCGGGTACTTGAACGCGATCGCCCAGCGCGGCGCCCGACTGGTCGACCCGAGCCGGCGCTGCAGCGCGACGTCGTCGACCTTCACGACGACCCCGTCGATCTCGTAGGGCACGATCGTGTGGCGGCGCTCGCCGGCGTCGGCGACGTACGCCTCGACGTCCTCGAGCGTCGGCACCACCCGCACCTGCTCGGAGACCGGCAGGCCCCAGGCCGCGAGCGCCTCGTAGGCGTGCGACTGCGCCGTGGGCTCGAAGCCCCGGCGGGCGCCGACGCCGTGGCAGACCATGCCGAGCGCGCGGCTCGCGGTCACCCGCGGGTCCTTCTGGCGCAGCGAGCCGGCGGCGGAGTTGCGAGGGTTCGCGAACGGCGCCCTGCCGGCCTCGAGCAGCGAGTCGTTGAGCCTCAGGAACGCCTCGACGGGCAGGAACACCTCGCCGCGCACCTCGATCAGCGCCGGCACCGGGAACTCCTCGGTGCCCGTCAGCCGGTGGGGTACGGCGTCGATCGTCCTCACGTTGGGCGTGACGTCCTCGCCCGTGGTGCCGTCGCCCCGGGTGAGGGCGCGCACCAGCCGGCCGTCCTCGTAGAGCAGGTTGATCGCCAGGCCGTCGACCTTGAGCTCGCACAGCAGCGCCGGGTCGGCCACCCCGTCGCGGGCGAGCCGGGCGTGCCAGGACTCGAGCTCCTCGAAGGTGAACGCGTTGTCGAGGCTCTCCATCCGCTGGAGGTGGGGATGCGGGGTGAACTCCGTCGAGACCGCGCCGCCGATCCGCTGCGTCGGCGAGTCCGGCGTCCGCAGCTCGGGGAGTTCCTCCTCGAGCTCCTCCAGCCGCCGCATCAGCCGGTCGAACTCGGCGTCGTCGAGCGTGGGGCTGTCGAGGACGTAGTAGCGCCAGCGCGCGTCCTCGACCTGCTCGGCGATCAGGCGGTGCTCCTCGCGCGGGTCGGTCATGGGACGCATTGTGCCGGTCGGAGCTGACCGGCACCGCCCACGCTCCGGTCCAGACCACTTCGCCACCTGCCGGGAAGAAGTCCGAGGAATCTCGGTTGGACCGGAATGCGGGGCGTGCCTACGCTGTTCCGGATGAAACGAAACCGTTCCGTTTCATCCAGGTAGCGCCGAAGGGATCATCCGATGACGCCGATCGAGCGCCCCCGCGTCGAGGGCGACCGCGAGCAGGAGATCCTCGACGCGACCCTCGAGGTGCTCGCGGACGTCGGCTACGACCGGCTCACGATGGACGCCGTGGCGGCCCGGGCGAAGGCCTCGAAAGCCACGCTCTACCGGCGCTGGGCCAGCAAGGTCAGCCTGGTCGTCGACGCGCTCCAGCACAGCAAGGGCCCGACCGAGACGCCCGACACGGGGAGCCTGCGGGAGGACCTGCGCTGCCTGATGTGCGCCGCCGGCGGTGTCGGCGACCCGCACTCGGTCGCCATGTTCGCGGCCATCCTGACCGCGATCGCCCGGGACGCCGAGTTCGCCGCGGAGTTCCGCGAGCGGGTGGTCGGCCCCAAGATCGCCGTCTCCCAGCAGATCTGGGAGCGTGCCCGCGAGCGCGGGGAGGTCAGCGTGGACGCCGACCTCTCCCTGCTTGAGCCGGCACTCGCCGGCATCGTCCTGCACCGCGTCTTCGTCCTCGGCGACACACCGGACGCCGACCTGATCACCCGCGTGATCGACCAGATCCTCCTGCCGGCCGCGACCCGCGGTGCGGCCTCCCACTGACCCTCGACCGAAGGAAACTCCCTGATGACCGACGTGGCCACCGCCGAGAGCACCGACTCCGGCAGGAAGCTGCACCTGGGATGGGCGCTGGTGCTCATCTCGATCGCCCAACTGATGGTGGTGCTCGACGCCTCCATCGCCAACATCGCGCTGCCCTACATCGGCAGCGACCTCAACATCGGCGACGCCAACCTGACCTGGATCGTCACCGGCTACGCCCTCGCCTTCGGCGGCCTGCTGCTGCTCGGCGGCCGGCTCGGCGACCTCTACGGCCGCCGCCGGATCTTCATGACGGGTCTCGCCGTCTTCGCGATCGCCTCGCTGCTGGGCGGCCTCGCCCAGAGCGAGGCCCTGCTGCTCGCCGCCCGCGGCCTCCAGGGCCTCGGCGCCGCGCTCGCCTCCCCCGCCGCGCTGGCGCTGATCACCACGACGTTCCCGGCCGGCCCGGCGCGCCACCGCGCGTTCGCGGTCTACGCCATGATGTCGGGCGCCGGCGCGGCCGTCGGCCTGATCCTCGGCGGCTGGCTGACCGGCCTCGACCCGATCCTCGGCCTCGAGGGCTGGCGCTGGACCTTCCTCATCAACGTCCCGATCGGCCTGGTCGCCGCCTCCCTGGCACCGCGCTTCCTCAACGAGTCCGAGTCGCACCCCGGCGAGCTCGACGTCCCCGGTGCCATCACCGGCACGCTCGGCCTGCTCGGCCTGGTCTACGGGTTCACCCGCGCCGGCGAGGAGCAGTACGGCTGGGGCGACACCTGGACCATCGCGGCCCTGGCCGCCGGCGTCGTACTGCTCGGGGTGTTCGCGTTCATCGAGTCCCGGGTGGAGCACCCGCTGCTGCCCGTCCGGATCTTCGCCAACCGCACCCGGGCCACCAGCTTCCTGGTGATGGCGCTGGTGCCGGCGGCGATGTTCTCGATGTTCTACTTCCTGAGCCTGTTCATCCAGCTGGTCGTGGGCTACAGCCCGCTGCACACCGGCATCGCGTTCCTGCCGTTCTCGGTGGGCATCGTGATCGGCGCGACGCTCTCGTCGAACCTGGCCAGCCGGGTCGATCCGCGCTTCATCGCCGGCGTGGGCACGCTGCTGGCGATGGTCGCCCTGATCGGGTTCTCCCGGCTCTCCGTGCCGGACTCGGCCGCGGACCTGATGGCGCTCGGTCCCGACGGCAGCCTCGGCTCCGACGTGAACTACTGGGCGTCGGTCTTCCCGTTCGTCGTGCTGATGTCGATCGGCATGGGCCTCACGTTCGTGCCGCTGACGCTGTCCGCGGTGCACCACGTGCGCGCCGAGGACTCCGGCATCGGCTCCGGCGTGCTCAACACGATGCAGCAGGTCGGCGGCGCGCTCGGCCTGGCGGTCCTGAGCACGGTCGCCCTCAATGCGTCCGAGGGCACCCGGAACGCGCTGGCCGGCGATCTGGTCGCCCGGGGCGTGCCGGTGGACCAGGCCGGCGGGCTGGCCTTCGTCGGCGCGTTCACCGAGGGCGCGACGTCGGCGTTCCTCGTCGGCGCCGGCCTGATCGCGCTCGGCTCGCTCGCGATCTGGGTCTTCCTCAACGTCAAGCACGAGGAGCTCGCGACCGACGGCCCCGAGGGCGCGCCGGCGCACGTGGGCTGACGCCGGAGGCTGGAGGACCGGCTAGGACAGCTGGTCCTCCAGCGCCTCGACGAGCGCGGCGAGATCGAGATCGAGGTCGCCGAGCGAGCCATGGCGATCAGAGGCTGCCGGCGGCTGTCCGCAGCAGCGTCAGCGCCGTGCGCGTCCAGGCCGGCGTCGCGCCGGCCAGCCCGCACGACGGGGTGACCACGAGGCGGTCGGACACCTCGCCGGGGTCGAGGCCGAGCATGTCGAGCCAGCGCAGCACGGACTCGGTGACGTGGGCGTCGCTCGGCTCGGTCGCCGGCGCGACACCGGGTACGACGCCGAGCGCGATCGTCTCCCCCGCCTCGAGCGCCTCGGCGAGCGCGTCGTGGTCGGCGGCCGAGAGCACCGCGAGGTCGACGGACAGCCCGACCGCTCCCGCGCCGCGGAGCAGCCCGAGCGGAGTCGCCGGCGCGCACGAGTGCACCCACGGCTCGGCGCCCGACTCCGCCACCGCGCCGAGCACCCACGCCAGCGCCTGCGCCGCCTCGGGCAGGTCGACGCTGCGGTGCTTGTTGAAGCCGGACGCCGTCGGCACCTGGCCCGCGAGCACGGCCGCGAGCGCCGGCTCGTCCACCTGGACGACCAGCCGGTCGACGCCCGGCAGCCGCCGGCGTACGTCGGCGACGTGGCCGCGCACGCCCTCGGCGAGCGCCTGGGCCAGCTCGCGGCGGGCACCGCGGTCGGCGAGCACCTTGTCGCCGCGCGGCCTCTCGACGGTCGCGGCGAGCGTCCACGGTCCGGCGACCTGGACCTTGAGCGGTCCGGCGTACCCCTGCGCCTGCTCCTCGAGCGCGTCCAGGTCCTGGGCCAGCAGGCTGCGCGCGCGGCGGTGGTCGACGCCGTCGCCCCCGCCGGTCAGCCGCCAGCCGGCCGGCTGGAGGTCGGCGCCGAGCTCGGCGACCACGGCCAGCCCACGGCCGGTCATGCTCGCGGTCGCGCCGCGGCCGGGCACCTCGGGCAGGTGCGGGAGGTCGGGCAACTCACCCAGCACGATGCGCAGGGCCTCGTCGAAGTCCTCGCCGGGCATCGACCCGACGCCAGTTGCCAGCGTCATGCGGTCGCCGCGATCGTCGCGGAGCCGACCACCCGGCTGCCGTCGTACAGGACCGCGGCCTGCCCCGGCGCGACGCCGTACGCCGGCGCCAGCAGCTCGATGTCGACGGACTCGCCGACGCGCACCCGCGCCGGAAGCTCCTCGCCGTGGGCCCGCAGCTGCACGGTCCCGTCGAGCGACTGCGGAACGGTGCCGCACCAGCGCGGCCGGATGCCGGTGAGCCGGTGGACGGCCAGCCGCTCGCGCGGGCCGACCGTGACCGTGCCGGAGACCGGCTCGATGTCGAGCACGAACCGCGGCCTGCCGTCCGCGGCCGGGACGCCCAGCCGCAGGCCGCGGCGCTGGCCGATCGTGAAGGCGTACGTCCCCTCGTGGCTGCCCACCACGGAGCCGGACTCGTCGACGATCGCGCCGCCGTGGTTGGGCGCGCGGTCGCCGAGCCTCTCGCGCAGCCAGCCGGCGTTGTCGCCGTCGGCGACGAAGCAGATATCGTGGCTGTCCGGCTTGTCGGCCACCAGCAGTCCGCGCTCGGCGGCCTCGCGCCGCACGTCGGCCTTGGTCGAGTCGCCGAGCGGGAACAGCGAGTGCCGCAGCTGCTCCTGGTCGAGCACGCCGAGCACGTAGGACTGGTCCTTGCCGTGGTCGACCGCGCGGTGCATCTCGACGAGGTCATCGGGGCCGGTGCGCAGCTGCGCGTAGTGGCCGGTCGCTACGGCGTCGAAGCCCAGCGCGAGCGCCCGGTCCAGCACCGCCGCGAACTTGATCCTCTCGTTGCACCGCAGGCACGGGTTGGGGGTCCGCCCGGCGGCGTACTCGTCCATGAAGTCCTCGACCACGTCCTCGTGGAACCGGTCGCTCAGATCCCAGACGTAGAAAGGGATCCCGATGACATCGGCCGCGCGACGGGCGTCGTTGGCGTCCTCGATCGTGCAGCAGCCGCGGGCGCCGGAGCGGTACGACGCCGGGTTGCGCGACAGCGCGAGGTGGATGCCCGTGACGTCGTGGCCGGCCTCGGCCGCGCGGGCCGCGGCGACGGCGGAGTCGACGCCGCCGGACATGGCGGCGACGACTCTCATGCGCGCGCTGCCCGGGCGCGCTCGACCGCAGGCCCGATCGCCTCCACCACGGCGTCGACGTCGGCCGCGGTGGTGGTGTGGCCGAGCGAGAAGCGCAGCGAGTGGCGCGCCTGCACCTCGTCGCACCCCATCGCGAGCAGCACGTGCGACGGCTGGGGCACGCCGGCGGAGCAGGCCGAGCCGGTCGAGCACTCGATGCCGCGGGCGTCGAGCAGCATCAGCAGCGAGTCGCCCTCGCAGCCGGGGAAGCCGAGGTGGGCGTTGCCGGGCAGCCGGCTCTCGGGGTGACCGTGCAGGTGTGCGTCGGGCACGACCCGGACCACCCGGCGGACCAGGTCGTCGCGCAGCGCGGCGACCCGGGCGGCGTACTCGGCCTGGTGCTTGACCGCGAGCTCGACCGCGGCCGCGAACCCGGCGATCGCCGGGGTGTCCAGCGTGCCGCTGCGGATGTCGCGCTCCTGGCCGCCGCCGTGCACCAGCGGGCTGACCGCGAGCTCGCGGCGCACCACCAGCGCGCCCGCGCCGTACGGCCCGCCGAGCTTGTGCCCGGTCAGCGTCAGCGCGTCCACGCCGGAGGCGGCGAAGCCGACCGGCACGTGCCCGACGGCCTGGACGGCGTCGGTGTGGACCGGGATGCCGTGCTCGGCGGCGATCGCGACGATGTCCTCGATCGGCTGGAGCGTGCCGACCTCGTTGTTGGCCCACATCACCGAGATCAGCGCGACCGAGGCGGGGTCGCGCCCGACCGCGACCCGCAGCGCGGCGACGTCGAGCACGGCGCGCTCGTCGACGTCCAGCAGCTCCACCTCGGCACCCTCGGCCTCGGCCAGCCAGTGCAGCGGGTCGAGCACGGCGTGGTGCTCGACGGTGGTGCTGAGGATGCGGGTACGGCGAGCGTCCTCGGCGCGGCGGGACCAGTAGACACCCTTGACCGCGAGGTTGTCGGCCTCGGTGCCGCCGGAGGTGAAGACGACCTCCCCGGGGCGGCAGTCCAGCGCCTGCGCGATCGTCTCGCGGGACTCCTCGACGACCCGGCGGGCGTGCCGGCCGGAGGCGTGCAGCGAGCTCGGATTGCCAACCTGGCGCAAATGCGCCGTCATGGCCTCGACGGCTGCGGGGACCATCGGGGTGGTCGCAGCGTGGTCGAGGTAGGCGGTCCGGCCGGGATCAAACGCAGTCATGCCGCCGACCAGCGTATCCGGCCGCTACTTGCGCGCCACCTCGGCCAGGACCGCCCGGTGGTCGCTGCCCGGGATCTCCCGGATGCGCATCCCGATCGCGGCCAGCCGCGGCCCGACCAGCACGTGGTCGATCTGGGCCAGGCTCGGGATCGGCACGCCGAGCAGGCTCACCCGCCCGCTGGCCGGCCAGGTCGGCTGCCAGCCCTGGTTGGCGAGCTCGCCGACGTCGCGGTAGCCGTCGTCGGCGAGCGCCCGCATCGGTGCGTGGTCGGCGGTCGCGTTGAAGTCGCCGACGACCAGGTCGGGGTCGTTCTCCGCCACCGCCGCCCGGACTGTCGCGAGGTCGTCGCGCCAGGCGTCGGGCTCGGTCGGCGCCCACGCGTGGACCGCGACCACGGTCAGATCGCCCATCGACACCACCCACCCGCCGCGCAGGGTGCCGAGCGGGACGCCCTTCCCGAGCTCGGTGCGGGAGAACACCATGGTCCCGTCGCCGCCGTACGCCGGCTCGCCGACCCGGTACGGCAGCAGATCGGCCAGCCCGGCCCGCTCCATGTCGGCGAGGTCGGCCTCGGTGATCTCCTGCACGACCAGCAGGTCGACGCCGTCCTCGCTGGCCGTCCGGACCACCTCGACCGGGTCGCCGGCTCCGGAGGAGATGTTCGCGGTCATCACCACGATCGGCTCGGCGCCCTCGGCCGCGGGCGGGTTCGCCCCGGTCACCTGCGGGGAGAACCACCACGCGTGCAGGCCCAGCCCGGCCAGGGCGAGCACGAGGACGCCGGTCGCCGCCCTCGAAGCGGCAGAGCGCCACCGGCGCCGGACGAGGAGCCGGACGCCCAGCAGGACGGCCGCGGCGGCGTACAGGACGAGCGCCAGGGGCGTGAACGCCTCGAGCCGGATCCAGAACCCGGCGTCGGGCTCGACCACCCGGGCGAAGGTCAGCGCGGCCGCCGGCACGAGCAGCACGACCACGACTGCCCAGAACACCAGCACCCGCGCACGCACGAGGTCGAACCTAGCGGTCAGTCGTGGGGGCAGTGCCTGGGCTGTTCCGACTGCCAAGTCGGCGCAATTGCGCTGTTGTGGCAGTCCTTGCCCCGGCCCGGCTGCCATTCCGGCGCAATTGCGCTGTGATGACGGTGCCTGCCGCGCTCCGACTGCCGGGTCGTCAGAGCAGGACCAGGTCGTCGCGGTGCACGACCTCGCGCTCGTAGCCCTTGCCCAGCTCGCGCCTGAGGTCGCTGGAGGAGCGGCCGAGCAGCCGCGGCAGCTCCTCGGCGTCGAAGTTCACCAGCCCGCGGGCGACCGGGGTGCCGTCGGGCGCGGCGATGTCGACCGGGTCGCCGGCGTGGAAGGTGCCCTCGACGCCGGTGATGCCGGCCGCGAGCAGCGACGCCCGGCGCTCGACGACCGCGCGCACGGCGCCGGCGTCGAGCAGCAGCGTGCCCTTGGGCTCGGTCGCGTGCGCGAGCCACAGCAGCCGGGTCGGGCGGCGGCGGCCGGTGGGGTGGAACAGCGTGCCGACCCGCTCCCCCGCGAGCGCAGCGGCGGCCCGATCGGCGGAGGTGAGGACGACCGGGATGCCGGCGCCGGCGGCGATCCGGGCGGCGTCGACCTTGGTGTGCATGCCGCCGGTGCCGACGCCGGCGGCCCCGGCCCGACCGATGCGGACGTCGGCGAGCTCGTCGACCGACAGCACCTCGGGCAGCAGCGAGCTGCCGGGCTGGGACGGGTTGGCGTCGTACAGGCCCTCGACGTCGGAGAGCAGCACCAGCAGGTCGGCGTGCACCAGGTGCGCCACGAGCGCGGCCAGCCGGTCGTTGTCGCCGAACCGGATCTCGCTGGTCGCGACCGTGTCGTTCTCGTTCACGATCGGCAGCACGCCGAGCTCGAGCAGCTTGGCGAAGGTCTGGTAGGCGTTGCGGTAGTGCGAGCGGCGGGTGACGTCGTCGGCGGTGAGCAGCACCTGCCCGGCGATCACGCCGTGCCGCGCGAGCTCCTCGGTGTAGCGGTGCACCAGCAGCCCCTGGCCCACCGACGCCGCCGCCTGCTGGGCCGGCAGCGCCCGCGGACGCCTCTTCAGCCCCAGCGGCGCGAGGCCGGCCGCGATCGCGCCCGAGGACACCAGGACCACCTCGACGCCGGCGGCGCGCAGCTTCGCGAGGACGTCGACCAGGTCGCGCACCCGCCCCGGGTCGATGCCGCCGGCGGCCGTGGTCAGGCTGGACGAGCCGACCTTGACCACGATTCGGCGGGCGCCGGTGACCTCAGCCCTCATCGGAGCCCTCATCGGGCCGGTCCGGGTCGTCGGCACCGCCGATCTCGTACGACGAGGGGCCGTATGCCTCCGGCCGGTCGAGGCGTCGCGCCACGTCGGCGCGGGTCTCGCCCTCGGCGCGATCGCCCATCGCCTCGTCGATGGCCCGGCGGCGGCGGGCCGCGGGCCGGGACTCCTCGAAGCGCTGGTCCTCGCCGCGACGGCCCAGCATCTCGACACCCGCGTCGATGCCGGGCCTGAAGTCGAACACGACCGCGTTGTCCGGGTGGCCGATGAGCACGGCGTCGCCCTCCTCCGCGCCGAGCGCGGCCAGCCTGGTCTCGACGCCGAGCCGGTTGAGCCGGTCGGCGAGGAAGCCGACGGCCTCGTCATTGCTGAAGTCGGTCTGTCGGACCCAGCGCTCGGGCTTCTCGCCGCGCACCCGCCAGGCGTGTTGTCCCGAGCCCGTCGAAGGGTCGCCGGTCCGCCTGACCGTGAACGCGTCGCTGCCGTCGGCGGACGCCGGCCGCAGCACGATCCGGGTCGCCTCGACGGCCGGCTTCGCGGCCCGGGCCGCTTCGACGATCCCGGCCATCGCGAAGGTCAGCTCGCGCAGCCCCTCGCCGGACGCCGCCGAGACCTCGAACACTCGGAGACCGCGCTCCCTCAGCTCGTCGACCACGAACGACGCGATGTCGCGCCCGTCCGGCACGTCGACCTTGTTGAGTGCCACGAGGCGCGGGCGATCCTCCAGCCCGCCGTACCGGGCGAGCTCGCTCTCGATCACGTCGAGGTCGTCGAGCGGGTTGCGGCCCGGCTCGATGCTGGCGGTGTCGACGACGTGCACGATCGCCGCGCAGCGCTCGATGTGGCGCAGGAAGTCGTGACCGAGGCCGCGGCCCTCGCTGGCGCCCTCGATCAGGCCGGGGACGTCGGCGACGGTGTACGTCGTGTCGCCGGCCGTCACGACGCCGAGGTTCGGCACCAGCGTGGTGAACGGGTAGTCGGCGATCTTCGGCTTCGCGCGCGAGATCGCGGCGATCAGGCTGGACTTGCCGGCGCTCGGGAAGCCGACCAGGCCGACGTCGGCGACCACCTTGAGCTCGAGGACGATCTCCAGCTCGTCGCCGGGCTCGCCGAGCAGCGCGAAGCCCGGCGCCTTGCGCTTGGACGAGGCCAGCGCGGCGTTGCCGAGGCCGCCCCGGCCGCCCTGGGCGACGACCAGCTCGGTGCCGGGGCCGACCAGATCCGCGAGGACCGTGCCCCTCGGGTCGGTCACGAGCGTGCCGTCCGGCACCGGCAGGACCAGGTCGGAGCCGTGGGAGCCGTTGCGGTGGCCGCCGGCGCCGTGGCCGCCGTGCTCGGCGCGCCGCTTGGGGCTGTGGTGGTAGTCGAGCAGCGTGGTGACGTCGGTGTCGACCCGCAGGATCACCGAGCCGCCGGGGCCCCCGTTGCCGCCGTCCGGGCCGCCGAGCGGCTTGAACTTCTCGCGGTGGACCGACGCCACGCCGTTGCCGCCGCGCCCGGCGCTGACGTGCAGCGTCACGCGGTCGACGAAGGTGGGGACGGCCATGATGCCTACTCTCTCGGAAGTTCTCGGCAAATGCCGAAGGGCGTCCCGGATCCGGGACGCCCTTCGATCTGCTGCGTGGGTGCGAGCGTCAGGTCACTCGCCCGGGACGACGTTCACGACCCGGCGGCCGCGGCGGGTCCCGAACTGGACCGAGCCGGCCACCAGCGCGAACAGCGTGTCGTCGCCGCCGCGGCCGACGCCGCTGCCCGGATGGAAGTGGGTGCCGCGCTGGCGCACGATGATCTCGCCGGCGTTGACGACCTGGCCGCCGTACCGCTTGACGCCGAGGCGCTGGGAGTTGGAGTCGCGGCCGTTCTTGGTGGACGCCGCCCCCTTCTTGTGTGCCATCTCTTCAGTCCTTCTCGGCCAGTCAGGCCTTGATGTCGGTGATCTTGACCTGGGTGTACTTCTGGCGGTGACCCTGGCGCTTCTTGTAGCCGGTCTTGTTCTTGTACTTCTGGATGACGATCTTCGGGCCCTTGGTGCCGCCGAGGACCTCGGCGGTCACCGACGCCTTGCCGAGCAGCTTGGCGTCCGAGGTGACCGACTCGCCGTCCACGACGAGGACCACCGGGAGGGTCACCGACTCGCCGACCTCGGTTGCGACCTTGTCGATCTCGATGACGTCGCCCACGGCAACCTTCTGTTGGGTGGCGCCAGCGCGCACGATCGCGTACACCGCGGTCTCCTTCGTCGAGTTCAAGCGTGTTCAGGTTCTGGGGCGCAACGCTCGGGCGGCGCCGCACAGGCTCGTTTGCACAGAGAGGGGCGCGCTTCCCAGCGCGCACCGAGGATCAATACTAGGGGTTCACGGTCGCTCGGCAAAACCGGCGGCGACCAGCCCGTCGCCCAGCGCCGTCCTCCAGTAGAGCACCTCCCGGCCCCGAGCGGCGACGCAGCACCGCCCCCGGCACCCAGTGGGTGGTGGTGCGCGACATCGTGCCGGACAGCTCACCGGCCGTTGCGGATCACGCTGGCGGCGCCGTACCTGCTCCTGTTGCCGGGTCCGCCTCGGTGCTGGTCACGCTGGCGAACACCCCGGCTCCGCCCCTAATGCCCCACGCGCGGACGTCTTCGTTGGGGTCAACCCGCCCATAGGGCTACGTCAGGTTATTTGATACACTATTGCAAGACCACCCCGGTCCATCGTCCCCGGTAGATTCGCCGCAAACTACTCTCGGGGCCGTTCAGAATCTCAGCTATAGATAGAACCGGAAATTCAGCAAGGCTCGAAAGGTAATAGAAGGTAATAATGGAGAAGACTGTTCCCGCACCACGCAATACGCAGGTTGATGGGGTCACAAGACATTTAACGCTCGGCGAGTTCGTGATTAACGAGCTGCGCCAAAGAATCGTCTTGGGAGAATTGCCTGCGGGATCTAGACTCGCCGTTGAGAAACTTGCCATGGAACTCTCGAGCAGCCGGATTCCAGTGCGCGAGGCGCTTCGCCACCTCGAAGGCGAGGGTCTTGTCGTCAATGCTCCGCGTCGTGGCGTGATGGTCTCCAAGGTCTCGAGAAGAGATGTCCACGATGCGTACAGTCTCCTGGAGTCAGCAGAGCTGTTAGCTGCCGCCACAGCTATAAATGAGGTGGACGAGGCGACACTTCAGCAGATGGATTACTGGGTGGAAGAAATGTTGCGCCTGCGCGATCGTCCAAAGTCTCGTGAAATGCTTGCGGCTCACCGCGCATTTCACTTCGCCATGTTTGACTCGATCGGCCCAGGCTTATTGCTGAGGCACATCAACATGTTGTGGAACGCCTGTGAGCGATATGTTGTGGCATCCATGATCGATGATGACGTCACCGTTCGGGGCAGCGTTGAAAGGCATAAGGAATTCATCACTCATTTGAAGCAACGGGACTTGGACTCACTTACTGATCTCATACGCCGCCACTTGCACGCCAGTCGCGAGCGAGCCTACCAACAATTGGCTCCCTGACTTACCGGGCATCGCTCGCGCTTCTCTTCCACAGAGAAGGCCCGGCAAGCATTCGGTCTTTCGCGGGCGGCCGCACTCGGCAAGTAGCCCATCTGTCGATCCAGGGCGTCGGGTCACACGCTCAACCTCCCTATCGCCCTCCACCGAGGCCGTCATCGCTCCTCCGGCGCCAGGGCGACCTGTGCCGCCGGGCCCATCCCCGTCCAGCGGCGGATTGCCCCGACTTCGATGTCGAGGAGGTCCAAGGCCCGCACGACTGTGAAGTCGACGAGTTCTTGGACGCTGCCGGGTTTCGAGTAGAGGGCTGGTACCGGCGGCATCACGATAGCGCCCGCATGGGTAGCCGCCATCATCAAACGGAGGTGCCCGAGATGCAACGGTGTCTCCCGCACCATCAGGACCAACCTGCGACGCTCTTTGAGCATCACGTCGGCCGCACGGACCACCAAGTTGTCCGCGTAGGCGTTGGCAATGCCCGACAAGGTCTTCACGCTGCAGGGCGCGATTAGCATGCCGTGAGCACGAAACGATCCGCTGGCGATGCTGGCACCCAGGTTGCCGTCGCTATGGACCACGTCGGCCAGCGCAGAGACCTCGGCGCCAGAACGATCGAGTTCCGTCCTGATGGTGGCCCGAGCTCCCTTGGTCACGATCACGTGGGTCTCGATCTCCGACACGTCCCTGAGCAGTTCAAGGGCCCGCAGGCCGTAAAGCGCACCAGTTGCGCCGGTCAGGGCGACCACCACGCGCCGGGTCTCCGAAGCGGTCCCCATCACCCTGGCACCTCCTCAGGAGAGTTGACGGTCGCGATTCCCCCTACCGCAGTAGACAGGCGGCGAACTCCCGGACTGCTCGTGACTCCGCGCGACCCGACAGGTGAGCTTGCGATAGTCACCGAAGGAGCACGTGCACAGCCAGCCGGCCAGGGTTGGCCGCCTCGCCCAGGCGCTGCGGGTCGGCCCCGCCGGCACATCCGCAGAACCGCCCGTGCCCCGGCAACTGCTATCGGGATCAGTCGCAGGGGCACCTCGACCTCGGGGGCAAGGGCTTGGCAACCTGGTCTCTCCTCATTCGAGGATCGAGGCCGCGTCGTCGACGCCGAACAGGGTGCGCGAGGACGGACATTCGAGGCGCACCTCGGGATCGTGCCTCAACGAGTAGTCGACTGAGAAGCGGTACTGGCACTGTGGGCAGGTCACCCAGAAGATGCGATCCACTAGATCCCCTCCATGAAGTCCTCGAGACGAATGCGATCCAAGGCGTCGTTCGGTACCCTGTTCTGTTCCGGCATCGCCCTGTCCAGTGGCCGAGTTGCATCGATAAGGACCTTGCGATAGCCCATAGCGGTCGTGAAAACCGTCGGAATGTTGTTGACCAGGTCGATGTCGCGACTGGGATCGGTGTACACCATCATCGCCCAGAGCACGTCCTCTTCGTGAAAGACGTCGATGTTGGCGTCCACGACGACGACGTACTGGAAGGTCCACGACTCCTGAAGCGCAGCTAGAGCAACGGCCTTCGCCTGTCCTTCGGCTGACTTGTCGATCGAGACGTAGCAGGCGAGCCTGCCGCACCCCGAGTAGGGCATGTGAACAGCCTTGATGATCGAGCCGAACCGGTCTGTGAGGGTGTTGAAGAGCGATCCCTCTTTGGGGATCTGTCCCACCGTCATGTGATCACGGTGCCCGGCGAACACGTCCTGCAGGATCGGTTCCCTACGGTGGGTGACCGCAGAGATGTCCATGACGGGACGCAGCGTCTGAGCCTGGTACTGACGCGTGATGTCACCGAACGGGTCACAGACCATGCGCACCCCGGGAGGGACCGTTCCCTCGATGAGAATCTCCGCATCAGCCGGAACCAGGAAGTCCTCACCCCAGGTCACCGACGGGACCAGACGCAAAGGCTCGCCAAGGAAGGCACCGATGGTGTGGTAGTCGTCATTGCGGTACGGAGTCAGTCCCATGCTCCCCAGATAGAACGCCGGGTGGTGCCCCAGAACGGCGACGATGGGCATCGGCTCATTGCGGTCCTCATACAGTTTCAACGCACGAAGCGAGTCCGTCGAATGAATGGTGATCCGCAGACGTCGTGAGGATTCGAAATCGTAGAAGGCCTTGATGAATGCGACGTTATAGGCGTCCGTGTCCGGGTCCTTCACCACCAGTGTCATTGTCAGACACGGCCCATAGTCGCCCTCCGAGTGGGAGACGATAGGTAGCGTGCTGGTGTCGACTTCCGATCCGGTAAGGACCACCTCCTGAGCGGGTGCCTGCTCACGTGACAGCAGATCAGGCTCCACGGACTTGCGACTGAGCGCCGCGAAATGCATCGAGAGCGGCATCTGAGAATCCGCGGGATCAAAGTCGAGTGCCTTGGCGCAACGCTTCCGAGTGCCGAAGACGTTCATAGCGATCGGGATCGACGAGGGACGGCCCTCGACGTCGTGAGTCGATCCGAACAGCACCATCGGACGACGGTCGAGCCGCTCCAACTTCTCTAGGATCGCGGTGCAGTCGTAGGCCGAGGGGTGCACGGGCTTGTCGATCGGCAGAAAATCCTCGTCGCCATCTGCCTGGAGTTGTTCGATGTATGTGCGCAGGTCCTTGCTCACGGGATCTCCTGTTCTTTCATCACTGGTTGAGCAGGCCGACCGCGGCCTCTGTCACGCCAGGATCTATGACTTCCTCGTACGCCTTCTTGGCAGCATCGCCCTGGATCTGACCACCGCGGACTCCGATCTCAAGGTCGCTCTCATAGGTCTCCTGGGAGAGGGAACTCCCGTCGACGGGCCACACGTTGAACTTCTTCGCGCGATCCCAACTGACCTTGAGCGTTTCCCGGGCAGGCGCGGGATCCATGGCGTACTCCGCCCACTTGACGTAGGTCTCGAAATCACCGAGCGCGACCTGATTGGCTTTCAGGACAGATGCGCAAAATGCGGCAGCCCGCTCCTGATTCTGGGAAAGCCATTCCGGCGTGGCCGCATACACGAACCCGACCGCATTCATGTCTTCGGCAACCAGGCTCAAGGTGTTGACGTCGTCGCGCTGCTTCTTGAGTTCCTCGATCTCGAAGGGATCGAGCATCGCGACCTGCGCCTCGCCCGAGGCCAGGGCCGCGAGGCGGAGACCGCCGTCCTCGAGAATGATGACCTTCGACAGGTCGCCGACCACGATGTCCATACCGTTGGCGCTGAACACGTGGTTGAAGATGTCGTCGACGAGCCCACCCGGGGCGTCCAGAGCCACCGTCACGTTGGGATCGGTTACCTGCTTGATGTCCTTGACGTCTCCGACGCCCACGACCTCGTCAGTAAGGACGCCTTGGATGGGGCAGAACATCTGCAGGTCATTGCCTTGGCCGATGGCCTGCATGAACGCGGTGAACGAGCCAGTGACCACCTCGGCACGACCCGAGAGCAACAGTTGGATCGCGGTCGCGCTGGAGGAGACCTGGGTGATGTCGCTCTCCTTCTGGGCCAAGCCGAAGTCGGCGCCATAGCGCCAGGGCCCTTGGCTCTGGGGAATGTAGGCGGAAGCTTCGCTGCTCCATGCGACCTTGATGGACTTGAGGCCGTCACCGGCGCTCGCGTCGTCGGAGCCGCTGCCGCCGCAGGCTGACAGCGTCACGGCGGCGACTGTGACCAGCGCGACCCAGCTGGGTCGCAGTCGTGCATGGGTAATGCGCATGATGGTGCCCTTCCGAAGTGGTGGATTCCAAGTGGTGGATATGGAGTCCGAGAACCGAACCGCTCATACCTTTCGTTCGTCAGGAGGATTTCCAAGCAAGGAGGCGGTTCTCGCCAGCCTGTGCCAGCGACATCACGAGCGCACCCATTAATGTCAGAGCTAGCGCGGCCGCATACAACTTCGCGAGTTGAAAGCTGCTGCCCGCTCGAATCATGTAGAGCCCCATGCCCTCGGCACGCAGGAACATGTCTGCGATGAGGGCGCCCTGGATGCTGCGCCCCACTGACATCCGGATGCCTGTCAGGACGTAGGGCCCCGCCCACGGCAACAGGATCTGAAACCGCATCGCACGCGGAGTGACCGTGAAGGCCCGCGCCATCTCCATCACCTCGACGGGCACCTCGCGCAAACCGGCGGCGGTGTTGATGATGACGACGAAGATGCAGAAGAGCACAGTGAACGAGATCTTGGCGGTGGTGCCCATGCCGAGGTAGATGGAGATGACGGGGACGAGCATCACGAGCGGCGAAGTGAACCCGATCTTCACCAGTGGGTCCAAGATGGCGTCCCAGGCTGGGAACTGGCCCATCAGCGTCCCGATCGCGACACCAAGCACCGAGCCGACTACCACTCCGACCAACGCCACGAAGAGCGTCTGCGTGGCGGCCCGGGGCAACGCGCCATTCAGCACCTCAGCCCACATCGTCGTGAGAATCTCCGATGGTGGCAGCAGCCAGAAGAGACTGCCGGCACTTCCCGCGATCTCCCACACGACCAGGGCACAGCTAACCGACAACGTCGAGACCAACACCCGCGCCAGGCGGTGCTCCATCACGGAGGCGACAACGGCACTCATGCTCGGCTCCCCGCTTGTGTCGTCCCATGCAGCAGTCGGGTCTCGACGAGGTGGAGCATCTTGTCAGCCAGCAACGCGACCGCAACGATCAGGATCGCCAAGGCGAAGTAGAGATCGAGTTCCCGCAGACCCCCGAACTGCCGCAGTAGATAGCCCGTTCCGATCGAGATCCAGATCTCAGCAATCACCATGCCCTTGATGGCCATACCCAACCCGAGTCTGACTCCGGCAATCACGAAAGGCGCCGCCGCCGGTAGGTAGATCCGCGTGAAGGTCCGCCATCGGCCGGTACAGAACGCCTTCGAGATCTCCGTGACCGAGCCCTCGACATAGCGCACGCCGGCGGCGGTGTTCATGATCGGGAAGAAGACGGCGAAGAAGACTACGACCGCGACCAGATAGCCCATTCCGGCGCCGAAGATGATGATGAGCAACGGAAGCAGAGACTCCTTGCTCGTGACGTAGAGGGCGTTCACGAAGGGAGTCAGGACAGCGTCGGCAGCCTTGGATGCTCCCATCAGGGCACCCAGTGGGATCGCGACGAGAAGCGACAGACCGAAGCCATAGATCAACTGCTCGAGACTGATCGCCAATGTTCCGACATATCCTTCGCTGACCAGTCTGGGCATCGCCGCCAGAACCTCAGGAATGGTCGGTAAATAGAAGGGGCCGCGTATCATGGCAGTCACCTGCCAGACAACGAGAATGCTGGAGTACGCGAGGACCCGATAGAGCAAGTGTCGACGCGCGGTACTCATCCGAGAACGCGGGGCCCCCTCTGCATTTATTGGGTTCGTCGCGGGCAGGTCGTCGACGGCGGTGCTCACGGGGTATCGCTTCCCATCGAGCCCGTGAGATGCAGGCATCGCAGGACGTCTGCCTTGAGTGCCCCGAACTCGGGGGTGGCTCGCATATTCGGATCCCGGGGTCGCGGGAGGTCGACGTCGAAGACCTCCTCGATGCGTCCCGGACGAGCACTCATCACCACGACTCGGTCGGCCAAATAGAGAGCCTCCTCGATATCGTGAGTCACGAAGACCACCGTCTTGTTTTCCCGTTCCCACAGGCCGAGCAGCTCCTCCTGGAGCCTCATCCGGGTCAGGTCGTCGACGGCGCCGAACGGCTCGTCCATCAGCAGCACCGTAGGATCGATCGCCAGCGCGCGGATCAGACCGACGCGCTGCTGCATGCCTCCAGAGAGTTGACTCGGGTAGTGTTGCTCGAAGCCGTCCAGGCCAACGATCTTCACCCATCTCCGGGCGATCTCGCGGCGACGCTCCTTGGCTACTCCCTGGTTCTCCAGTCCGAACTCGACATTGGCCAGAACCGTGCGCCAGGGCAATAGGTTGTAGCGTTGGAAGACGAAGCCGATGTCAAGGGTCGGCTCAGTGACAGGGACTCCGTTGAGGAGTACTCGGCCTTGGTCGGGCGCCTGCAGTCCATCGAGAATTCGTAGAAGCGTCGACTTCCCGCAGCCACTGGGACCCACGATGCAGCAGAACGTTCCAGGCTCCAGCGCGAGATTGAAGTCGTCGAGCGCCTGCACGCGACCCGCGCGCTTGCTCTCGAAGGCCAAGCTGATGTGCTGGATGTCGATACGCGCCGACCGTGGGCCGGCTACTCCGGATTCAGGAATCTCCGTCGACGTTGTCATGAACTCCCTTTCTTCGATGTCGCCGGATGAACGGTGTTCGCTTTCAGCGGGGTTCCTCGGTGGATCCAGTCGAAGCCGACGGTCGATCCACGATGCTCGATAGCGAAGTTCCGGTTGACCTCATATGGACTCGATCCACAACTGTTGGGGTTGTCGTGCCATCGCCAAGTGGGGTGTCGAGCTGTGGATGCCTCGCCGGTGCGTTCACCCTCGTTATGGTCCAGATTGAGGTGACCCCGTCGCTGACGGTCGCCTCCCGGTCGGACCCCCTTTCGCATCTAGCTGTCACCCAACTGATCCGGTGACTTCACTATTTGCGGCCGCGCTTTCCTGAGGGGGAGAACTGTTCCCACGCTTGGGCCGTTCCCTGGGGCGCTCGTGATGGCAGCTCGGCAGGTCAACATCGACGAGCGTGCGACTCCAACTGCCCTCAAGGTGGCCTCAGTGCGGCACGGACAGCGAGAATCATAGTTCATGTTGGATATGTTATGCAGATCGCGCCTTGAGGTGTCAAGAGTCACGGCTGCCCGAGGCAGCCACTCGATCGTTGGTTCTGTCGAGAAACGGTCGAGGGGCCTTCCCTAGTTTTCTCACGCTGAAGCGCAGGCCATTTTGTTTGATGCGACGCCGTAGGCGGCGAGCCGGTCGAGCATCTCCTCGGCACTCTCGTGCCAGACGAACAGTTTCGGGTCCTCGTTCCACTGCTCGACCCAGCCACGGATGTCGGCGACGAGAGCCTTGACGCCGTTGTGGGCGGAGCGCTGCAGCTTCTTGGTGGTCAGGAACCCCGCAGAGATCGTGCGGCTCCGCGCCACCAGGGCCGAAGATCCGGCGAATCTTCGCGTTACCCGAGAGCCAGCGTTCGACCATGTTCATCCATGACCCGTAGGTCGCAGTGAAGTAGAAGTGGAACCCCCGATGGCGCAGCAGCCAGGCGTACAACCCGGGCGTCTGTGGTGGACGGGTTTGTCCAAGGATCACGTGCACGTCCAGCTCGGCGGCCACCTCACGGTTGACGTTATTCAGAACGCGATGAAGTCCTTCGCGGGTGTGGGACTTGCGCAGGTCGGCGATGACCTTGCCGGCGGCGATCTTCAGGGCGGCGAACAGATCCAGGGCGCCGTTGCGCTCGTAGTCGTGAGTGGCTCGTTGCGGGGTCGTAGGCAACACCGGCAGCATCGGGACGGACCGGTTCGGGGCCTGGTCTGCGGCTTCTCATCCACGGCGTAGACCGCCGCTGCGACCGGCGGGAACAGGTACAGGCCACCAGTCACGAACCTTCTCGATCCGGGTCCGAAGAGACCCTTGAACTCGTCCTGGCGTCACGGCTTGAGCCCGACGCCCGCCAGATCTCCAAGTCCGTCTGCCGACTGACTCCGTGCCGCTCGGCGAGCCCCCGAGCCGACCAATGGGTCGCGTGCGTCCTTCGAAGTCGTCTCCAGGGTCTCCACCACGACCCCCTCGTCACCGATCTCGCGGGCCGGGTCAGGCCGCGGGGCATCGACGAGTCCCTCGAGCCGGTCGGGCAGCGAACCGGCGGAACCGCCTAAGGACGTGCTGATCGATGCGGGTGGATGCCAGCGTCGTCTGAGGTCGTGCGATGGCGAGGCGCCGGAGCGTGGGCAGACCGGGCGTCTTTCGAGCGACGGCAACGAAGCCAGCGTGCGTGCCTGGGCGGCGTCTGGCGCCGCCCTTGAATTGATCAGTGCTTCCCTTAAGAGACCGTCGCCTTGTTCGCGCCCAGATCGTCGGCAACCGCAACGTTGGTGCGGCCCCTGCGCACAGGCCAGCACGATCCGGCATTACAACGCCGATGCCCGCGACTACGCGTGACGACGCACCCACCGCTGCAGCGCCCCGCGCTCCTCAGCAGTCAGCTCGTTCTGTACGGTCGGACGACCCAGACCCGGCACCTGCGGCTCCTTCGATAGGGGTTCTACCTCCTCAGACCGAAGCGGCACAGACCGAATCACCCAGAATCATCAATTATCTAGCGGAACCGTCTGAATTCTGCGGTCTGCTAGAACAGGAAAGCTTGCTCGGTAGGCCACAACTTCCTCCTCGTTCACGTCACATACAAGCACCTCCTCCCCCGTGCCGGCTTGCGCGATTATCTCTCCATACGGGGAGACAACTTGGCTGAGGCCACCCAGTACAACGCCGTTGCTAGTGCCCGAAGAGTTGCACTGAATCACGAAGCCTTGATTCTCCAACGCGCGAGCGCGGCCCAAGGTGACCCAGTGCTCGACGCGCTCGGCCGGCCACGCCGCTGGGATCACGAATATGCCGCAGTCCCGATCTGCAAGCGTGCGAAACAGCTCGGGGAATCGCAAGTCGTAACAGGTTGCGAGGCCTAGCCGGACAGGCGAAGCACGATCGGAGAGGTAAGGCGCCCACACCAGATCGTCGCCCTGCTCAAGGAGCTCAGGTTCACCCTCACCGAAGCCGAACCTATGAATCTTGCGATACTTGGCGACGACTCGGCCACGCGGGTCCAAAACGATCGAGGTGTTCCAGAGGTCGCGACCTAGCTCACCGCCCTCTCCGCGCTCAATCAGTGAACCAGCGTGGACCGTAGCCCCGATTGATGCCGCCGCTTCAGACAATGCCGTGAGAGTAGGCCCACCTAGATCCTCAGCACAATTCTGCCATTCGTCATAAGCGAAACCGCCATGGGACCAAAGCTCAGGGAGTACCACCAAGTCGGCACCCTTCTGCCTCTTAACCAGGGCAGAGACGCGTTCGATCCGTTCATAAACCTGTTCAGAATCATGAGAGGCGATCTGAAGTAGATGGATGCGAATCATAGTTCTCGCCCTCAGGTGAATCCCACGCTATCCAATGAGTCGCATCGCGAGTGGCCGAAGAGGTGCACCGGTTGCACCTCGAAGACGAATAGGAGCTCCGATGAAGCAAAACTCGTTGACCTCATCTTCGGAAATGCCTTCAAGGTCCAGCAACTCGATCATCGGGACGCCTGCCTCCGCCAAGAAGTGACAATGACCTGGCAGCCAATTGTCGTCATACTGTGACGGACCGACCTCCACACACTCTTGGTCTGCACCGATGGCCACGATTCCTTGATCCGTCAACCACCGAGCGGCTTCCAATGAGAGCCCGGGGGGGTTCCCAAGCACCTTCGACCCGTCCGGCCAGTAGCGCATCCGGCCAGTGCGGACTAGTGCTACATCGCCTTCGGTCAAGGTAAGACCAGACTTACGTAGGGACTCTTCGCAATCTTCTACCGTAATCGCATAAGAATCCGAGAGGCAATCTTCACCCTTAAGGCGAGCGATGTCCAAGAGGACCCCGCGCGCGATCATGGGCGGGATCTGTTCAGCGCCCCCCTTCGTCCAACCTCGGCTACCCAGGTGTTCACTAGGGTCGAAATTGTTGTAAATCTTGCCGTCGACGCCGAAGTGATTGAGCGCATCGATGTGCGTGCCGGTGTGCGTATACATGAACACCACGTCGCCCGAGTAGCACACCTTCCGATTGACCGAATCTCCGACGCCATTAAGATTGTCGACGACGGTCCCCTCCGGAGTGTGGCTCATAAAGATCTGATATGCCGGGTCTCCTGCTGCCTGGAAGCTAGGCATTCCGACGAAGTAGTCGATGCTCAGATCATAGACCTTCGACCCGTCGGCCCTCTTGAGAATTTCCGCCTGGGAAACTGGCGTCAGTCGATTCAAGGCGCCCAGTTGGTCGTCCTCTCCATACGGACTGGTCGAGACGTGGACTCCGGCCTTGCGAGTGTCCAGCATCAGGATTCCTGCGTCTCGAAGTCCACGACCGCGCGATCAGAGAACATCGGCAACAGTCTCTCGATGACCTCCAGGTGATAAGGGTCGTTGTTGTACGCTTCCAGGCCCTCCCACGACTCAAAGTCAGTGATTAGGGCGCCGTCCCATGGCGATCCGTTCTCGCCCGTGTCCCCACTGTGTTGGCCGACACTCCAACCTTTGATCAGCTCGGGGAGTTCTCTGGGAAGGGTATTGAGAATCTCGATGATCTCATCGGCATCGTGACCTGGAGCCACCCGCCAAGCGAACACATGACGCAACATGACACTCTCCTCTTAGTCGAACATGGGGGTCGCCGAGCTGAGTTGTCGTACACTATATACTTGATGCTGGATCCATGTCGAGAGCCATTGGCGGTCTGCGCCATACGGCCGCAGGCTCTACAGATTGGGCCGGAGCATGGATGCTGACGGGGCCGGTCTCCGTCGCAAGCTAGCCGCGCGGGGCGCTGAGAACGTGATGGCCCCTGGCACGGCGCACAGCCCCGGAACGCGGCCCGAGCCAACGAGTCGAAGCACGCTAGCGCCTTCGGCTCCCAATCCAAACAAGCACGACCACAACAAGTCCCGCCACCACGAGAGGACGCGTTCGCTGGGCAAGAGAGTGTTGAAGCGCGCTTGTCAAGTCCACGTAATCGTCCGTTGCGCGTTCTGTGGATCGAAGGGACTCGGCGGAGCGCGAGTCCTCGTCGCGATCTGGTGGAGTCCCACTTTGAATCCCAGACAGATTGGGGTCAGACTGCGTGACAGACGAGCGCTTCCCTGAAACCTCGGCCTCGAGGTTCTGAGCGAACTGGCTGACCATCTTCTCCGAGACGTCGGCCATCACGTTGCGCCCAAACTGGGCGACCTTTCCGGTGACTTGAAGATCGGTCATAACAGTGACTCGCGTGAACTCCTCCTCCTCGACCAGTTGCGCCGTTATGAGAGCACTGGCACCGCCTTGGCCACGCGCGTCACGTCCTTCGCCCTTCAATATCAGCTTTCTATAGGATTCATCCACTTCAAGGAACTTCATGGTCCCTTGATACTGCATCTTGATCGGCCCGACCTTGACCTTTAGCAGACCGCGATACTCGTCATCGGTCGATTCAAGTAGCTGAGCCCCGGGGAGGCACGCCGCAAC
The DNA here is from genome assembly GCF_054782915.1 of Nocardioides hungaricus. Taxonomy (NCBI): domain Bacteria; kingdom Bacillati; phylum Actinomycetota; class Actinomycetes; order Propionibacteriales; family Nocardioidaceae; genus Nocardioides; species Nocardioides hungaricus. The sequence continues at coordinate 138,724 of NZ_BAAGRO010000066.1, forward strand.
CCTCGGCACGTCGGTAAGAACGCTCCAGGCACTGTCAATTGATGCTGCTACCCGAAATGTATTTGCCAATTCCATATTTCCTACCTTTCGTGCTAACCGAGCTGAGGAGTAGGATCCACAATGCCCTCGCGATCCTGGAGACGAGCGGATCAGCCCGAGAAGTGTCGCTCGCTGGCAAGCGCCTTATTGTCAACTGCCCTGCGCAGCGACCTCACAGACGGCACGAACGATTCCAGCGTACCCTGTGCAGCGGCAAATGTTGCCGCCTAGTTCAAGGGCAGCTTCAGCGGGAGATATATTGGGCTTTCGCCGGATGATATCAACCGCCGTCACCAGCATTCCAGGCGTGCAAAATCCACATTGCAGGGCGTGATGCTTGGTGAACGCCCGCCGCAAGGCCTCGACCTCCCACCCATCGATTCCCTCGATGGTGGTCACCGACTTTCCGCCGCACGAAGCAGTGAGCGTCGTGCAAGAGCGGATCGGTTGATTGTCGAGAAAGACAGTGCACGCACCACATACACCGTGTTCGCAACCCAAGTGGGTACCCTTGAGACCAAGCTCGTCCCGGAGGGTCTCCGCTAGTGACGTTCTACCGGGCGCTGTTACAGCGAATTCGCCCTCATTCACTCTCAAACTGGTATCAACCCGGTTGCCCTGCGGACTTTTACTCATCATTGACACCCATCGACTTGACGGCGCGCCACATGGCTACTCCGTGCAGGTGGCTGCGATAGCGTTCCTCTTGGCTCGTGGGCGAGGCCAGCGAGCCCTGAACGGCTTCGTGCACTTCCTTGCTAGTGAGACTCATAGCAGCAGTCCCATCCCTGTCACACAAGCCTGAAATTCTCAATGGAACATCGGCGGCAGCGCCGAGCCAGGCTTCGATATGCCGACTCCCATCATCGTCTTCATGTGCGATCACCACGGCCAAAGATTCAGCAAATTCGCCCGGACGCCGCGCAGACTTATATATCCCCCAACGCGTCATGGTGTCGAACTTTGGCACGACAATCTCTGTCAGCAACTCGTCATCCTCGAGCGCGTTCGTGAAGAATCCGCGAACAAAGGATCGCGCTGGAATCATTCTCTGTCCCGAAGTGCTGCGAACCACGAGTTGAGCGTCCATGGCTGAGAGAACAAGCGGCCATTCCGCTGATGAATCCGCATGACACAGACTCCCACCGATAGTTCCACGGGTCCGGATCGCACGGTAGCCAATGCCGGCTGCAGCGCGAGCAAGGAGACCGCGGCTTGGGTCGGGCACAACGCGGTCCTCGAAAAGGCTGTGAGGGACCGCCGCGCCAAACGCTACGCTAGCTCCTCGATCCTGACTGACTTGGAGAGATCCGATCGCGCCTACGTCGATGAGAACCGAAGGAAACGACAACCGCAGATTCAAGAGAGGAATGAGACTTTGACCTCCGGAGATAACCTTTGCCTCGTCCCCGTACTGTTCCAAGAGATCCAGGGCCTCTTCGACAGATGCGGCATGCAGGTAGACAAAGGGCGCGGGCTTCACGAGGCAGCCTCTTGTGCAGCTTGAATGGCGCACCAGACCCGCTCCGGGGTCATCGGCGTGATATTGATCTCAACCCGCAGCGGTAGCAGGGCATCTGCGACTGCGTTCGCGATCGCAGCAGGAGGAGCGATTGCTCCACCTTCTCCCATGCCCTTGATTCCCAATTCGGTGAAGGGGGAGAGTGTCTCTTGATGCTCGATTTTTATAGGAGGCACTTCGGTTGCGCCCGGCAAAATATAGTCCATCAACGTGGTTGCTTTGGGCTGCCCGTTAGCATCGTAGGGGATCTCCTCGTACAAGGCCGTGCCAATGCCTTGGGTGACGCCCCCGATGATCTGCCCATCGACAATCATCGGATTGATCACCCGGCCGCAGTCTTCAGCGACGCCGTAGTCAATAAGCGCCACTTCACCGGTTTCAGTGTCCACCTCGACGACTGCGCCATGAGTCGAATACGAGAAAGTGCCGGTCTCGATCGATGGCCTGTATCGCTCTGTGTATTCGATAACTGGGTCCAAGCCCTTTGGGAGCCGATCTACATGCAAGTATGCGGCATCGGCAATCTCTGCAAAGCCAACCGACTTTTCATTCGCGAAGGCCTGACCGTTGCTCAAGCTGATGGCACTTGAATTGCACCCAAGCAGCCCTGCTGCGATGGCTTTCAACTTCTCCGCGACCTTCTGAGCCGCTCGATGTGTGGCCCCTCCTGCCATGACCATGCTGCGGGACGCGAACGTGCCCATACCATAGGGAGAGGTCTCGCTATCACCATGCCTAACCGAGATCTGTGAGGGATGAACTCCAAGGACATCACCAGCAACCTGGGCTAGTGTGGTCTCGAGACCCTGCCCGTGACTTTGAATACCTGTACGGATAGTTACGCTGCCAGATGGATCTATAGCCACCGTTGCAGATTCGAAACCGAATCCGACCGGGAGGCCACGACTTGCCCACTCCACTTGTCCATGGGCCGTTTGCTCCGTATACGACGCATAGCCAATTCCGATCCGTCGCCGGGCGCACGGATCGCTGTCCGTTCGAAGTTCTACTTGACGGGCCCTCACCTTATCGTGACTCAGCAGGCGGGCGGCGCCCTTCACGCTCATCGCGTAGTCCCCACTATCATATACTTTCCCCGTCACCGAGGTGTAGGGAAACTCGTCGGGGCGCAACATGTTCCGGATCCGCATATCCTTGGGTTCCATGCCAATCGAGTTTGCCAGCTCGTCGATAGTCCGTTCGATGGCGAAGCAGGCACCCGGGCGAGCAACACCTCGGTACGGTCCCATCGGTGACTTATTGGTGGCCACACTCGAGGTCCGGAAGCGGTAGTTCTTGAGGCGATACGGCCCAGGAATGATCCCGGACGCCATCCCCGCTTCCTGAGCAGCCGTCCACGGCCACACAGAGTAGGCGCCGACGTCGACTAGTATCTCAGCTTCGATTCCGAGAAGGTCTCCGTCCGCGGAAGCGTGCCCGGTTACTCTGTAAATGTGCTCCCGTGCGTGGGGGCTGGCGACGAGATGCTCCCAACGGTCCTCGAGCCAGCGCACCGGAAACCCGGTCCGCATGGCCAAGGCGGCCACGAGAACTTCTTCTGGGTTGAGATTGTTCTTTACTCCAAACCCACCACCGACATCCGGCGCGACAACACGGACTCGTCGTTCTTCGATGTCGAGTTGCCTGGCTAACGCGCTGCGAATGATATGTGGAAACTGTGTCGAGGAGTACAGAACCAGTTGATCGAGTCTAGTGTCAAAGTACGCAAGGCACCCCCGGGTCTCGAGCGGGACGCCGGCCTGTCGTCCCATCCGAAATTCCCGGGTTACGGTGATGGCTGCTTGTGAGGCAGCTGCATCCAAGTCGCCAAACTCGGCCGCAGTGTGCATGAATCGGTTGTCGGCCCAGTGGTCGTGGACCCGTACCGAGTGATCCTCTAGGGCCGCATCGACATCAATCACGGCCGGAAGTGGCTCGATGTTGACGAAGACCTCGTCTGCCATGTCCTCAGCGGTTGCTCTATCCTCGCCGATCACGATAGCGATCGGCTCACCGACAAAGCGCACCTTATCGGTGGCAAGAAGGACGTAATCCGATGCCTGGAAATCGGGGTGGTCATTCGCCGCACGAATTGGTTTAACATCGGCGAAATCCTGGGCAATCCAGAAATTCTCCCGAGACAGATTGGGGGCTGAGACCTCGAGGAGCCTTCCGTGTGCCTCTTGGCTTCGCACAAAGGCGATGTCTCGCATGCCAGAGAAATGCAAGTCAGCAAGGAAGTTGCCACGCCCGTGGAGGTGTCGGTCATCTTCGTTTCGAGAAATGGGAGCTCCGACATACGCGTTATTATCTGCACTGGAACCCATGACTCAGAAGCACCTTTCATAAACAAAATATTTGGCAGAGACAGGGCCCGGCCTTGGTGAGCCTTCTGCGCGCATCACAGGGCTTGTCACTTGTAGACTCGCGCGCCCGAAGAACTTGGTCGCTGAAGGTTCCTTCGGCCGGACTCCCTGCGTGTGATGGCTAATCGAATCTACTCGCGCCGGATATCTTCCTGTAGTTCGCGGAGATTTCTTCAAACTCTGACGCATCGGCGACGTCTTCGATTCTCTCGAAGGGGCGTCCCCCCGTCCGGTCGTGGACTAGACGCAGAATGGCATCCGGTGACTCGGTGCGGTTGGCGATGACAAGCTGGCTTGTCGCGGGCCTGCGTGCGGCCTCGTACGCAGCAAGAGCCGCACACAGGTCGCCTCGATGGCTTTGCAGATTGGTCGCGAGTTCACGCGCATCCAAGATCGTTTGCCCGGCACCATTCGATCCGCGCGGGATCATGGGATGAGCCGCGTCTCCGAGGAGCGTCACACGTCCATGAGTCCACCTGGCAAGTGGATCTTGATCCACCATCGGATACTCCAAGATCGTCTCGGCTGCCGCCAACATGCTTGGCACATCTAGCCAGTCGAAGTGCCAGTCCTCAAAGCGATCAATGAAGTCCTCCAAGTGCCCAGGCTCGTTCCATCCCCTGCCTTGCCTCTGAGGGATCTCTAATTCGACTACCCAATTGATGAGCTGCTTGCCATCAGGAGAGGGGTCGCGAATCGGATAAATGACCAATTGCCCCGTTGCGAGAGAACCGACGCGAACCATCGTGTCGCCCCCCAGGAACGGCTCCCACATCGACACTCCACGCCACATCGTCACCCCGGAGTACCGAGGAGATCCCTCAGCCGGATAGAACTGCTTGCGGACCACCGAATGGATCCCATCGGCTCCAACGAGGGCGCTGGCACGGATCTCTACGTGGCTCTCGTCGGCGCGCTCAATTTGGGCCCTGACCGTCTCGCTGTCTTGGTCAAACCTCAGGAGGCGATGTCCACGCAAGATCGCGTCTTGCCCGAGTCGACCTTCGACTGCGTCCAGAAGGACTGAATGCAACGCCGCTCGGTGGATGGAGTACTGCGGGTTCGAATATCCTGCCGCAGTCCCACTTGGCTCTTGATAGACGAGTTGCCCAAAGCGGTTATAGAAGGCTGTCTCTCGGGTAAGAACTGACTCGCTCGACAGCGCGGCTCTCAGGCCAAGGTCGCCGAGTTCCTGCGAGGCATGCGGAAGGATGTTGATGCCGACCCCCACGGGCCCAAATTCAGGCACTGCCTCGATGATCGAACAATCGATGCCGATGCGCTGCAGATGCAGAGCAGTCACCAAGCCGCCTACACCGGCCCCGACGATCAGGATGTTGGGGTGATCGTTCATACGCCCTCTCTTCTTCATCGCCAGGTGCGCTCAGAAGGTGGTGGTGACGCACTTCATCGAGCCGCGAACCCTAGGTGGCCTGCCGAGTGTCATGAGGATGCACAAACTACTTTATATTATCTACTGGGGCAAATCGGTACCTCACGAGAGGTGGATCGGGTCTCAGATGGGGGGTGCCTTGCTCTGATGTCGCTGCGGACATCCGGGAGGGGTGGGCAGAGGGGGCTGTTCGGGCGGTCGCACAGAGCAGGTTGTGGACCGTGGCGGCACAGATGACCCAAGCGTGGCTCGCGGCGAACCGGCATGAGGCAATGCCCAGAAGGCACCTCTACGTCAACCCCGCCGAGCAGAGGACCGCACAACGCAGCCGGTCCACGGATCGAGGCTAAGCCGCCGGGTGTGGGCTGGCGGAGCACCACCAGACGCTCGGCCTCTATGGACCTGGCTGATGGCCGGCCGGGCGCTCGACGCCCTGCTCACGGTGCCGTCGCGACCCTCCTCGCGCCAGCCGCCATGGGCATGGGCCTGCTGATGACCGCCGCCAACTCTCCCGCCTGCGTCCGCCGGCGCCGGTCGCGCTCAGCGCTTCCGGGAGCCCTTCTTCTTGATCGGGACGTGCTCGACGTGGGGGTGCTCGCCCTCCAGGTCGAACTCGGCGCCCGGCTCGATGCCTGGCCCCGTGCCCGGCTCGGTGTCCGCCGTCCCCGGCTCGACGATGCCGTCCGCCGGCGGGGCGCCGACGCTGCCGACGATGCCGACCGGGGCCGGGAGCTCCTCGGCGACCGGCGGGCCGGCGGGCCGGCTGGCCGAACGACGACGCGTGCGGGTCACGACCTTCGGCGGCTCCGGAGCGGCCGGGGCCTCCTCGGCGACCGGCTCGGGCTCGGGAGTCGGCTCGGGCTCGAGGGTCTCGACGGGCTCGGCCACCGGCTCCCCGGCCGGCTCGGAGGTCTCGACAGGCTCGACCACCGGGGGCTCGGTCTCGACAGGCTCGACCACCGCGGGCTCGACCAGCTCCGGCGCCTCGGGCTTGGCCATCGCGGCGACGTCCTTGGGGCTCGGCGGCTTCGGGGCCTCCTTGGGAGCGTCGTCGCCGCCGCGGCCGCGGCGACCGCCGCGACGGCTGCCGCGGCGCGCCTCCTCGTCGCCACCGCCGCGCCTGGGCTCGACCGGGTGGTCGTGCACGATCAGGCCGCGGCCCTGGCAGTGCTCGCAGTTCTCGCTGAACGCCTCGAGCAGGCCGGTGCCGATCCGCTTGCGGGTCATCTGCACCAGGCCGAGCGAGGTGACCTCGGCGACCTGGTGGCGGGTGCGGTCGCGGCCCAGGCACTCGACCAGGCGGCGGAGCACCAGGTCGCGGTTGGACTCCAGGACCATGTCGATGAAGTCGACGACGATGATGCCGCCGATGTCGCGCAGCCGGAGCTGGCGGACGATCTCCTCGGCCGCCTCGAGGTTGTTCTTGGTGACGGTCTCCTCGAGGTTGCCGCCGGAGCCGGTGAACTTGCCGGTGTTGACGTCGACGACCGTCATCGCCTCGGTGCGGTCGATGATCAGCGAGCCGCCCGAGGGCAGCCAGACCTTGCGGTCCAGGCCCTTGGCGATCTGCTCGTCGATGCGGTACTCGGCGAAGACGTCCGCCTTGCCGCCCTGGCCGTGTTCTCCCGGCTCGTACCGCTCGAGGCGGTCCTCGAGGTCGGGGGCGACGTGCGCGACGTACCCCTGCACGGTGTCCCAGGCGTCGTCGCCCTGGACGACCAGCTTGGAGAAGTCCTCGGTGAACAGGTCGCGGACCACCTTGAGGGTCAGGTCCGGCTCGCCGTAGAGCAGCTGCGGCGCACTGCCCTTCGCCTTGCCCTCGATGTCCTCCCAGCGGGCCTTGAGCCGCTCGACGTCGCGAGTCAGCTCCTCCTCGCTGGCGCCCTCGGCCGCGGTCCGCACGATCACGCCGGCGGTGTCGGGGACGATCTCCTTGAGCAGCGCCTTGAGGCGGTTGCGCTCGGTGTCGGGGAGCTTGCGGGAGATGCCGCTCGTGGTGCCGTCGGGCACATAGACCAGGAACCGGCCGGCCAGGCTGATCTGGCTGGTCAGGCGGGCGCCCTTGTGGCCGATCGGGTCCTTGGTGACCTGCACGAGCACGGTCTGGCCCGAGGACAGCACCGACTCGATCTTGCGCGGCTGGCCGTCCTTGTGGCCCAGCGCGGACCAGTTGACCTCGCCGGCGTACAGGACCGCGTTGCGCCCCTTGCCGATGTCGATGAACGCGGCCTCCATGGAGGGCAGCACGTTCTGGACCCGGCCGAGGTAGACGTTGCCGATCAGCGAGGTCTGCGACTCGCGGGCGACGTAGTGCTCGACGAGGACCCGGTCCTCGAGGACGCCGATCTGGGTGAGGTCGTCGCGCTGGCGGATGACCATCTGGCGGTCGACCGACTCGCGGCGGGCCAGGAACTCGGCCTCGCTCACGATCGGCGCGCGGCGGCGACCGGCCTCGCGGCCCTCGCGGCGGCGCTGCTTCTTGGCCTCCAGGCGGGTCGACCCGGAGACCGCGGTGATCTCGTCCTCGACCGAGCGGCGGCTGCGGACCCGGGTGACGGTGTTCTCCGGGTCGTCGGAGCCCTCCCCGCCGTCCTCGCCGGAGCGGCGGCGGCGTCGGCGGCGCCGCGAGGAGCTGCTCTCGCCCTGTCCGTCCTCTGCGGCTGCCTCGGCGCCCAACTCCTCCTCGGCGGCGTCGTCGCCCTCGGCGGACTCGCCGCTCTTGCGGCGGCGACGACCACCCCGGCGGCGCCGACGGCGACCGGAGCCGGTGCCCTCGGCCGGACCCTCGGTGTCCTCGGACTCCTCGTCCTCGGCCGTGGGCTCCTCCGCGGGTGCCTCCGGCTCGGCCTTCTTCTTGGCGGCGGTCTTCTTGGCAGCCGGCTTCTTGGCGGCGGTCTTCTTCGCCGGTTTCTCCTCGGCCGCGGGCTCCTCCGGAGCCTCGGGATCGGGCTTCGGGTCGGCGGCCTTGCGGGTACGCCGGGGCCGAGTGGTCACGGTCGTCTCGGGCGTCTGGAACAGCACGGCCGGGGCGCCCGGCGCGGCCGGGGCGCCCGGCGGAGCCTCGACGGCCTCGTCGGGCCCCTTCTCGACGGCAGCGCTCTCGACGGCCTTCTTGGCGGCCGTCTTCTTGGCGGCCGCCTTCGTCGTGGTGGACTTCTTGGCGACCGCCTTTTTGGCGGCCGCCTTCGTCGTGGTGGTCTTCTTCGCGGCCGCCTTCTTGGTCGCCGTCCTCTTCGCGGCGGCCTTCTTGGCGGGCTTCTGGTCTGCCTCGGGAGCCTCGGGGGCCTCCGCGGCAGGGGTGTCGGTTCCGGCCTGGAACTCGTCGGCCATCTGCACTCCTAGCGCTCCGGCGCGCTGCGCCCGAGCGGTCCGACGTCACCGGCCCGGGTACTCAGAGCCGATGGCGCAAAGCCTTCTGGTGGCGACGGCGTCCTCCTCGTCACCTGCCGCGGTCGCCGGGCCCGCCAGAGAGTGACTCTGGTGTGTCTGGCTGGTCGCTGTCACCGACCTGCCGGGCCGCGTCGCGGTCTGGCGACGAACACGATCGTCGTCGAGTCATTCCGGACGGTTGTCCGGTTCGACCATGGCGAGTATCGCACACGAACGGCTGTCGTCCCTCAATCCGAGAAGCGCAGCGGGTCGCCGACCTCCCCGGTGACGGTGTCGAGGGGGCCCTGAGCCAGCCGGGTGAGCAGCGGCGCACCGGCGATCTCCAGGCCGCCGACCGAGGCGAGCCCGGACAGCACGTCGTCGGGGCGTACGGCGGGCTCCTGGTGCCGCAGCACCAGCTCGAGCCGGGCGCCGGCCAGCACCCGCAGGGAGACCACGGCGGCGCGACAGTCGAACTCGCGCAGGCCCTTCTTGGTCATCCGCTGCACCGGCACGGCACCGGTGGCGAGGAAGGCGGCGACGGCGGCCGTCACCGCGTCGGCGGGCGCGTCCAGGTCGAGCCGCCATCGGCTGGCCTCGAGCCGGTCCGCGAGCGAGCCGCCCGGGGACTCGACGACCTCGAGCACGTCCAGCCCGTCCGGCAGCGCCTCCTCGAGGAGGGTCCGAACGACGGTGGTGTCGACGACCTCGGCGAGCCCGATCTCCAGGTACTCCGCCTCGCTCGCGGCCCCGGTCGGGGCGGCGCCGGCGTACGAGATCCGGGGGTGGGGGTTGAAGCCGGACGAGTAGGCCATCGGCACCCGGGCCCGGAAGATGGCGCGCTCGAAGGCCCGGCTGAAGTCGCGGTGGCTGGTGAACCGGAGCCGGCCGCGCTTCGCATAGCGGATCCGGAGCCGCTGGACGGGCGGGGCTTGCTGCTCGGGCTGGTCACGCACCGGTCCAGGTTAGGACCCGACCGCCTGCTTCATCGCCATCGAGGGGTACACCGTGCTCACCCGGTGGCCCTCCAGCCACGCGGTCAGCCGCGCCGCCTCGGCGGCGAGCGCGGCGCGGGCGTCGGCGCCGACGTCTTCGAGCAGGTTGAGCACGACGACACCGTCGGGATCCTGCGCCCAGCAGCCCACGATGCGACCATCCCACCAGGCGGTGGTGCCGGCGTTGCCGTTGGTGTCGAAGAGCATCGGGCCGTGCGGTCCGAGGTAGAAGTCGCGCTCCTTCCAGCCCATCACCGTCGGGTCGAGCACCGGCAGCAGCGCGCCCCACGGCTCGACCGGCGGCTCTTCGTCCTGGGCCAGGGCGTCGTCGGGCAGGAGGTACGCCGGACGGCCGTCCTCGAGCGCGACCTCGACCGCGCCGAGGTCGGCGAGCGCCCCGCGCACGGCGGTCTTGGTCGAGCCGAGCCACCACACCAGGTCGGCCTCGGTGCCGGGGCCGAACGTGCGCAGCCAGCGACCGACCAGCTCGGCGTACCCCTCCCGCTCCTCGAGGGGCTCGGGCACGTGACCTTCTGATGGGTCCAGCCAGGTGGCCATGGCGGTCCACTGCGGCCGGGCGGTACGCCAGTGGCCGCCGTTGCGTCCGCGCACGATCCGGGCATCGACGCCGAGCTGAGTGAGCACGCGCGGCGCGACCGAGACGTTGGCGGCGTACGCCCCCTTGCCGACGTCGAGGCGGCCGTCGAGCTCGGGCACCAGCTCGCGCAATTGCGCTGCGGAGAGCTCGGAGCCATCGGCGAGGCGGGCCAGGGTCGCGGCCTCGGCGGTGGCCAGCCAGGCGGCGCCGTCGGCGGCGATGCCGCCGTGCTCGACCTCCTTGACCAGGCGGGCGCGCAGCGCGGTCGCGACCCGGGCCGAGGCGCTGCCCCAGGCCGCGGGCAGCAGGTCGCGCGGGAACACGAACAGGGTGCGCCGCATCGCGAGCTGCCTGACCAGGCTGCGGTCGTCGTACAGCGCCCGGTCGACGTCGGCGACCGTCAGGCCGTCGACGCGTGCCCACAGCGAGAGGTAGACGCTGGGCGCCTCGGTGGCGTGCAGGACGGTCATCCCACGGGTCGCGGCCTCCGGGTCGGCGGCACGGTGTCCGGGCGCCAGCGCATGGTGGTGGGCGAGCCGTTGTCGCCTCTCGCCGTCGGTCACGGTCCGCATGTGGCCCATCATTCAGCAGAGCCTGCCGAAGACCGCCGACAGGGCGCCTGAGACGATGCCCCCAGTGATGAACAGAGAGTGATGAGCAGAGTGAGCACGAACGCGCGCAGGGCGACGGCGCTGATCCTGGTCGGCATCGTCCTGCTGTCGTTCAACCTCCGGCCCACCGCGGTGAGCGTGAGCCCGGTGCTCGCGGAGGCGCGCGCCGCCTTCTCGATGTCGGGTCCGGCCGCCGGCCTGCTGACGTCGCTGCCGGTGATCGCGTTCGCCGTGTTCGGCGCCCTCGCCCCGGCCGCGGCCCACCGGATCGGCATCCACCGGGTCACGCTGCTCGCGATCCTCGCCGCGGCCGCCGGCCTGCTCGGCCGGGCGGTCACCGGGAGCGAGGCGCTGTTCCTGGCGCTCTCGCTGCTCGCGCTCGGCGGCATGGCGATGGCGAACGTGCTGCTCCCCTCGCTGGTGAAGCTGCACTTCCCCGACCGGATCGGCCGGGTCACCGCGATCTACACGACCGCGCTGTCGGCCGGCCTGACCGCGGCGCTGGTGCTGACCGTGCCGATCTCCGACGCGTTCGGCGGCTGGCGCTGGGGGCTCGGCGCGTGGGCCGCGCTGGCGATCGTCGCCGCGCTCCCCTGGCTCTCCCTCGTCGCCCATGACCGCAACCTCGAGCGCGCGCCACGGACGATCACCTTCGGCCAGGTCGCGCGCACCCGCCTCGGCCTGGCGATGGCAGTGTTCTTCGGCCTCCAGTCGCTGCAGGCGTACGCGATCTTCGGCTGGTTCGCCCAGCTCTGGCGCGACAGCGGCTACTCCGCCGCCGCAGCCGGCGTCCTCGCCGGGGTCCTCGCCGGTACGGCGGTCCCGCTGTCGCTGTGGCTGCCGAACGTGCTCGCGCGCAGCGAGGACCCGCGCCGCGTGCTCTACACCGTGATCTCGGTGTACCCCGTCGGCTTCGTCGGCCTGATGCTCGCGCCGCACTCGCTGGCCATCGTGTGGGCGCTCCTCATCGGCATCGCCACCGGCACCTTCCCGCTGATCCTCACGCTGATCGGCCTGCGCGCCCGCACGCCGGAGGGCACCGCCGCGCTGTCGGCCTTCACCCAGTCCACCGGCTACCTGCTCGCCGCGGTCGGGCCGTTCCTCGTCGGCGTCGTCCGCGACGCGACCGGTGGCTGGACCTGGCCGCTCGTGCTGCTGCTGGCGCTGGCGCTGCCGCTCCTCCCGCTCGCGGGGTACGTGTCGCGTCCGGTGATGGTCGAGGACCAGCTCGCACATCGATCTGATAATCTGATTCCATGAGGAGCATGACCGCCACCGAGGCGTCCCGGGGCTTCTCCGACCTCCTCGACGCGGTCGAACGCGGCGAGACCGTCACCGTTACCCGTGGCGGGACCGTCGTCGCCGAGATCCGGCCGGCGGCGCGCAGGACCGGGCGCGAGCTCCGCCGGGCCCTGGAGGAGCGCGGACCCTCCCGCCTGACCGACGAGGACGCCGACGAGATCAGGCGCACGATCGAGGAGACCCGCGCCCTCCTGCTCCCCGACGACGGAGACCCATGGGACGACGACTGATCCTGGACACCAACGTCCTGGTCGACTACGAGCGCGACCGGCTCGACCGCCGACAGTTCGACAATGACGACATCGTGATGGCGGCCATCTCGGTCGCAGAGTTCCGCGCAGGGGCGGAGCGTGCCAGCACGACCTTGCGCCGAGCCGCGCGCCTGACCGCGCTCGCGGACCTCAGGGACTGGGTCGACGTGGCCGACTACACCGAGTCGACCGCCGTCGAGCACGCCAAGCTGCTCGCGCACACGCACCGCACGGGCCGCCCCCGCGGACCGCACGACCTGATCATCGCGGCCCACGCGGCCGAGACCGGGCGCACCATCGTGAGCCGGGACGCCGCCGCACGCTTCGGCGACCTCCCCGACGTCGCGGCCACCGCCCCGGAGTGAGGCGGACGGGAGCCCGCCGTGGCAGATGACGCGACACCCCTGGGCGGCAACATGGGCGCGGTGTGGCGTCGCGGCGACACGGTCGTCCGCGAGGCCGGAGAGTGGACTCCGGCGGTGCACGCGCTGCTGAGGGGCCTGCACGCCGCGGGGGTCGACGGCGTACCGACGCCGCTCGCGGTCACCGACGGCCGCGAGGTGCTCTCGTTCCTCGACGGCACGGTGCCGGCGTACCCGATGCCCTCGTGGGTCTGGAGCGAGGACGCGCTGACGTCCGCAGCCCGGCTGCTGCGCACGATCCACGACGCGACGGTCGGTCTCGACCACCGCGGGGCCGTGGCGTGCGCCCGTCCACGAGCCGGCCGAGGTGATCTGCCACAACGACTTCGCGCCGTACAACCTGGTCTTCCGAGACCGCGTCGCAGTCGGCGCCATCGACTGGGACTACGCATCACCCGGGCCGCGGCTCTGGGACCTCTGCTACCTGGCGTACCGCCTCGCGCCGCTGTCGACCGCCGTCTGGGGAGATGACTTCGACCACGACCAGCGGCGCCGACGACTGCGGAGGCTGCTGGCGGCCTACGGTACGACGTGCTCGGTGACCCGCCTGCTCGCCGTACTCCGCAAGCGCCTGCTCGAGCTCGCGAACTTCAGCGACGCGGCGGCGCTGCGGCTGGCGAATCCGGTGCTGTCCAAGGACGCAGCGCTCTACCGCACCGACGCCGACAGCCTGCTCTGACGTCAGCCGACCGGCGGCACTCCTCGACTCCAGCCGGCTACTGCGACGGGGCGGCCCGACCATGACCGCGCCCGGTGTCGCTCGTGCTGCCGCTGGCCGCCACGCTCCTCAGCACCGGCGTGTTCTATCTGTCGCTTACCTGTCGCTGCCGGTTACCACCGGGTCGCAGACGGACTGATCGGCTGCGTCCACACTTGAGCGCCTACGTTCAGCGGCAGCAGCCTTCCGTCAGTAGCGCTTGGCGTCTGCCATAACAGCGCAATCGCGCCATGACAGCACCACCACGGCGGCTCCTGCTGCCGACCCAGCGCAATTGCGCCGCTACGACACCGCGACCGTGGCTCACACTGCCATTCCAGCGCAATTGCGCGCGACGGGGGCACACGCCACGCCACTGCCCGACTCAGCCACGAAGGAGGAGCAGGCTCGAAGCGAATGTTGACGCGCCGCGTTATCATTGAGCAGTGATCCAGTCCTTCGCCAACTCGGCGGCGCATAAGGTCTGGGAGCGCAAGCACGTACGAGAGCTGGGGCCGGACGTCCAGCGCTCTGCCTACCGCAAGCTCTTGATCCTCAATCGCGCAGAGAACTTGAACGACCTACGAGTGCCGCCGGGCAATCGATTGGAGAAGCTGGTCGGCAATCGGACCGGCCTGCACTCGATCAGGGTCAACGACCAGTTCCGGATCTGCTTCGTCTGGACACCGAACGGACCGGCCGACGTTGAGATCGTCGACTACCACTGAGAGGAGAGAGCCGTGGCCAAAGACCTGATGCCCGCCATCCACCCTGGCGAGATCCTGCTGGAGGAGTTCCTGAAGCCCATGGGTGTCTCGCAGTACCGGCTGGCGAAGACCATCGGGGTGCCGCCACGCCGCATCAACGAGATCGTGCACGGCACTCGTCGCATCACCCCGGAGACCGGCATCCGGATCTCCAAGGCGCTGGGGATGAGCGAGCAGTTCTGGGTCGGCCTCCAGATCGACTACGACATCGAGGTCGAGAAGGACAAGCACCGTGCGGAGATCGACGCCATCCGGCCGCTCCAGTCGGCCTGAGCGCGGCCCATCCGGGACAGCCACCATGCCGATCATCGACGTCACCGCCGGCCCTCGCGTGACCGATACCGACATCGCGCGCCTTGCCCAGCTCCTGCCGGATGCGGTCGCGGTCGCCATCGAGTGCCCCGAGGAGCCGTACGACGGACGCCTTCAGCCCGGCGATGCCGAGCTTCGCTTCCGATCCACTGGCCCACACGACGTCACCGGACTCGACATCGTGGTCGAGATCCGATCGAAATGGTTCGCCAGCCGCGCCGAGAGTCGGCAGGACCGATGTGACCGGGTCCTCCGGGCCGTGGCCGAGGAGATGGGTGCCCTCACCGTCGGCGTCTACCTGTCGCTGCCGGTGGCCGCCTGGTCGCAGACGGAGTGACTGATCACACCACCGACAGCGGCAGCAGCTTCTGCCCGGTAGGCCCGATCTGGATCTCGGTGCCCATCTCGGGGCACACGCCGCAGTCGTAGCAGGGGGTCCAGCGGCAGTCCTCGACCTCAAGATCAGCGCCGGACGCGACGGCGAGGGCGTCCTCCCAGTCGGCCCAGAGCCAGTCCTTGTCGAGGCCGGAGTCGAGGTGGTCCCAGGGCAGCACCTCGTCGTAGTCCCGCTCGCGGGTGGTGAACCAGGCCAGGTCGACGCCGCTCTGCTCGTCGGGGAGGGCCGCGAGGGCGACCTCGGCCGCGGCGACCCAGCGGTCGTAGGAGAAGTGCTCGCTCCAGCCGTCGAAGCGGCCGCCGTCGCGCCAGACCTGCTCGATGATCCGGCCGACCCGGCGGTCGCCGCGCGAGAGGAGTCCCTCGATGATGCCGGGCTTGCCGTCGTGGTAGCGGAACCCGATGGCGCGGCCGAAGCGCTTGTCCTCGCGGACCACGTCGCGCAGCTGCTTGAGGCGTGAGTCGGTGGTCTCGTGGTCGAGCTGCGCGGCCCACTGGAACGGCGTGTGCGGCTTGGGCACGAAGCCGCCGATCGAGACCGTGCAGCGGATGTCGTTGCGGCCGGAGACCTCGCGGCCCTTGGCGATCACCCTCTTGGCGAGCTCGGCGATGGCGAGCACGTCCTCGTCGGTCTCGGTGGGGAGGCCGCACATGAAGTAGAGCTTCACCTGGCGCCAGCCGTGGGAGTACGCCGTGGCGACGGTGCGGATCAGGTCCTCCTCGGTGACCATCTTGTTGATCACCTTGCGCATCCGCTCGCTGCCGCCCTCGGGGGCGAAGGTCAGGCCGGAGCGCCGGCCGTTGCGGGAGAACTCGTTGGCCAGGGTGATGTTGAAGGCGTCCACGCGGGTGGACGGCAGCGAGAGGGAGACGTTCGAGCCGTCGTAGCGATCCGCGAGGCCACGCGCCACGTCGCCGATCTCGGTGTGGTCGGCGCTGGAGAGAGACAAGAGCCCGACCTCCTCGAAGCCGGACCTGCGAATGCCGTTCTCGACCATGTCGCCGATGGTCCGGATCGAGCGCTCGCGCACCGGCCGGGTGATCATGCCGGCCTGGCAGAACCGGCAGCCGCGCGTGCAGCCGCGGAAGATCTCGACCGAGAACCGCTCGTGCACCGTCTCGGCGAGCGGGACCAGCGGCTTGGCCGGGTAGGGCCAGGCGTCGAGATCCATCAGCGTGTGCTTGCGGACGCGGAACGGGATGCCGGGGCGGTTGGGTACGACGGCCTCGATGGTGCCGTCGGCGGCGTACGCGACGTCGTAGAACCGCGGCACGTAGATGTTGCCGCTGACCGCGAGCCGGCGGAGCAGCTCGTCGCGGCCGCCGGGACGGCCCTCGCCCTTCCAGTCGCGGACGACCTCGGAGATCGCGAGCACGACCTCCTCGCCGTCGCCGAGCACGGCGGCGTCGAGGAAGTCCGCGATCGGCTCCGGGTTGAACGCCGCGTGGCCGCCGGCGAGCACGATCGGGTCGTCCTCGGTGCGGTCGGCCGCGTGCAGCGGGATGCCGGCGAGGTCGAGCGCGTTGAGCATGTTGGTGTAGCCGAGCTCGGTGGAGAAGCTCAGGCCGAACACGTCGAACGCCCTCACCGGGCGGTGGGCGTCGACGGTGAACTGCGGGATGCCGTCCTCCCGCATGACCCGCTCCATGTCCGGCCACACCGCGTAGGTGCGCTCGGCCACGATCCAGTCGCGCTCGTTGAGGACCTCGTAGAGGATCTGCACGCCCTGGTTGGGCAGGCCGACCTCGTAGGCGTCCGGGTACATCAGCGCCCAGCGGACCGTCTCACCCTCGGGGGCGCAGCTCCACTCCTTCACCGTGGAGTTGAGCTCGCCGCCGACGTACTGGATCGGCTTGGAGACCGACGGCAGTCGGGGCTCCAGGCGCGGGAACACGCTCGCGGGCGCGGACAATGGATCAACCTCGCGGGACGGGGATCGGGGCAAGGAGCCAGCGTACGCCGCACGCCGACCGAGCGACGAACCGTCAGCCGTCGTCGGGGCCCGCGCCGGAGGCGGGCTGCGACTCGGCGCGCACCGCGACGCTGGCCGAGGTGGCGCGCAACTCCACCGGTGGCAGCAGGAGCAGGATCAGGAACGCGAGCACCCCGACGCCCGCGGCGAGCAGGAAGACGGTGTCCATCGACTCCGCGAAGCCGACCTTGAACGGGTGCGCGATCACCGGGTCCATCGAGTCGATCACCGAGGAGTCGTCCTGGACCTCGGCGACGACCGAGGGGTCGAGGCCCTTCCCGTCGGCGACGGCCTGCTGCCACTGCGGCGTCCGGCTCTCGCGCTCGATGGCGCTGGAGATGTTGGCGCCGACGCCGCCGAACAGCACGGACAGGAAGATCGCGACGCCGAGGGTGCCGCCGATCTGGCGGAAGAACGTCGCCGAGCTGGTGGCCACCCCGATCTCGGTCGGCGGCACGGCGCTCTGCACAATGAGCAGGGTCGGCTGGAGGCAGTTGCCCAGGCCGATGCCGAGCACGAACATCGCCAGGCTGACCCAGACCTGGGCGGTGTCGGCGTCGCACAGCGAGAGCAGGAACAGCCCGACCACCATCACCGCCGACCCGACGATCGGGAACAGCCGGATGTGGCCCGTGCGCGCGATGACCTGCCCGGAGCCGATCGACGCCGCCATCATGCCGACCACCATCGGCAGCATCAGCAGGCCGGACTCGGTCGGCGTCGCGCCGTGCACGATCTGCATGTAGAGCGGGAGCAGCATGATCCCGCCGAACATCGCCATGCCCACGATCACGCTCGCGGAGATCGTCACCGCGGCGGCGCGGATGCGGAAGATCCGCAGCGGGATCAGGGCCGCGTCGCCCATCGCGCGCTCGGCCAGCACGAACACCGCGACGCCAACCGCGCCGATCGCGAAGCACGCGATCGACCGGGGCGAGCCCCAGCCCCAGGTGCGGCCCTGCTCGGCGACGGTCAGCAGCGGCACCAGCGCGACCACGAGCGCGATCGCGCCCCACCAGTCGACCCGCACGCTCCGCTTCAGGTGGTGGACATGCAGCGTCGCCGACACGACGAAGAGCGCGAGGATGCCGATCGGCACGTTGACGAGGAAGACCCAGCGCCAGCCGGAGATCCCGAGGATCGTCGCCTGCCCGGCGAAGAAGCCGCCGATCAGCGGACCGAGCACGCTCGACGTACCGAACATCGCCATGAAGTAGCCGGTGTAGCGGGCGCGCTCGCGCGGCGACACGATGTCGCCGATGATCGCGAGCACCAGCGTGAACAGGCCGCCGGCGCCGACGCCCTGGAAGGCGCGGAACGCGGCGAGCTGGTACATCGACGTCGCGAACGAGCACAGCGCGGAGCCGACGATGAACACCGAGATCGCGAACAGGAACAGCTTCTTGCGCCCGTAGTTGTCGCCGAGCTTGCCGTAGATCGGCGTGGTGATCGTCGCCGTGATCAGGTACGCCGTAGTGACCCAGGCCTGCACGGACAGGCCGTCGAGGTCGTCGGCGATCGTGCGGATCGACGTGCTCACGATGGTCTGGTCGAGCGCGCCGAGGAACATGCCCAGCATCAGGCCGGACAGGATCGTGAGGACCTGGCGGTGGGTGTACGTGCCAGATGCGGGGCCGGAGCGGTCGGCGTCGGTGGTTGCCATCGACAACGATGCTAGGCCCTGCGGCGCACTCCGTAGGGTTTGGGCCATGAGTGCGAACGCGGTGCGTGGGCGGTTCCAGTGGACGGTCGCCGTGCCAGTGCTCACGATCGTGCTGCTCGCCGTGACCTGGAGCTACCACGACGGCGCGGTCGTCCTGTCGCTGATCGCGGCCGGAGTCGTCGGTGCGGTGCTGGCGGCGGTGCACCACGCGGAGGTGATCGCCCACAAGGTCGGCGAGCCGTTCGGGTCGCTGATCCTCGCCGTCGCGGTGACCGTGATCGAGGTCGGCCTGATCGTGATGCTGATGACCGGCGGCAGCGACAGCGCCAGCACCTACGCGCGCGACACCGTGTTCGCGGCGGTGATGATCACGCTCAACGGCATCGTCGGCATCTCGCTGCTGGTCGGCGCCCGCAAGCACCACCTGGTCAGCTTCAACGCCTCCGGCTCGGGGTCGGCGCTGGCCACCGTGATCACCCTGGCGGCGGTCACCATGGTGCTCCCCGGCTTCACGACCTCCGCGGAGGGCCTGCAGTTCTCGCCCTCCCAGCTCGCCTTCGCCGCGGTGGCCTCCCTGGCGCTCTACGCGTCGTTCGTGTTCACCCAGACCGTCCGGCACCGCGACTTCTTCCTGCCGGTCTCCTCCGACGAGCAGGGCCGGGTGACCGGCATCCTCGACGAGGACGGCGACGGCCACGCCGACCCGCCGCCCACCCGGGAGGCGTGGGTCAGCGTGGGGCTGCTGCTCGTCTCGCTGGTCTCGGTGGTCGGGCTGGCCAAGCTGCTCTCCCCCACCATCGAGTCGGTCGTGAAGGAGCTCGGCTTCCCGTACGCCGTCGTCGGCGTCGTCATCGCGCTGCTGGTGCTCGCGCCCGAGTCGATCGCGGCCGTCCGCAACGCGCTCCGCGACCGGGTGCAGATCAGCCTCAACCTCGCCTACGGCTCGGCCATGGCCTCGATCGGCCTGACCATCCCGACCATCGCGGTCGCGATGATCTGGCTCGACGGTCCGCTCGAGCTCGGCCTCGGGTCCACTCAGATCGTGCTGCTGGCGATCACGGTCGTGGTGTCCATCCTGACCGTCGTGCAGGGCCGGGCGAAGAGCCTCCAGGGCATGGTGCACCTGGTGCTGCTGGCCGCATTCGTCTTCATGTCGATCAAGCCCTGACCAGCACGCGGTCGGGCAGCGAGAGCCGGCTCGGCTCGGTCGCCGTCGAGCGCCGGTGGATGTTCTGCAGCAGCCCGATCGCGAGCATGCCGGCGAACATCGAGCTGCCGCCGTACGACACGAACGGCAGGGGTACGCCGGTGACCGGCATGATCCCCAGGCACATGCCGACGTTCTGGAACGCCTGGAAGCCGAACCAGCAGGCGATGCCGGCGGCGGCCAGCCGGCCGAACACGTCGTCGGTGCGGGCGGCGATCATCAGCGCCCGCCAGATCACGACGCCGAGCAGCGCGATCAGGAGGCCGGCGCCGAGCAGCCCGAGCTCCTCCCCCGCGACCGTGAACACGAAGTCGGTGTGCTGCTCGGGCACGAAGCCGGCGCGGGTCTGCGAGCCGTCGAAGAGGCCCTGCCCGAAGAGCCCGCCGTTGCCGACCGCGATCCGGGCCTGCTCGACGTTGTAGCCGGCGCCGCGCGGGTCGAGATCGGGGTTGGTGAAGGCGAGGAAGCGGTCCACCTGGTACTGCTTGAGGAAGCCGGCCGCGATCGCGGCGGCCCCGGCGGTGACACCCCCGGCCGCGAGCAGCACCAGCCAGCGGCGCGGGGCGCCGGACACGGCGAGTACGCCGAAGACGGTCGCCGAGAGCACCAGCATCGTGCCGAGGTCGGGCTGCAGCAGGATCAGCGTCGCGGGGAGGCCGGCGATCGCGAGCATGCCGATCACGTCGCCGGCGCCGCCCCCGGGCTTCCCGCGACGCACGTCCGCGCGCTCGGCCACCCACAGCGCCATGCCGACCACGACCGCGAGCTTGGCGAACTCCGAGGGCTGGATCGACATGCCGCCGAGCTGCACCCAGGAGCGCGAGCCGTTGACGGACGTGCCCATCGTGAGCACCAGGACGAGACCGACGATCGAGGCGAGGTAGACCAGCGGCGCGACGATCCGCACCCAGCGGTGGTCGGTGGCCATCACGATCACGAGCAGCACCAGGCCGATCGCCACGTTGACCAGCTGCTTCTTCAGGTACGCCGTCGGGTCGCCCCCGGTGAGGTCCTCCCGGTGCGTCGTCGCCGACCACACCAGCAGGGTGCCGAGCGTGACCAGGCCGAGCACGGCAAGCATCAGGACCCAGTCCAGACGGGGGTTCCGGAGCATGTCAGCCTCCCTTGCGCGCGGGCCGGCGGGAGGGCGGGAGGATCGTGCCGTCCTTCATGAACGTCGGCAGCGCGGCCGGCGGCGTCGTACCCGGGATCGCCGCCTTCTCCGGGTTCACGCTCGCGCCGTCGACGCCGTAGAGCGTCTCCCAGATCTTGCGCACCGCCGGGCCGGAGGTGCCCGAGCCGGTGCCGCCCTGGCTGACCATCATCACCACGACGTAGTCGTCGGTGTACGACGCCACCCAGGACGTCGACTGCTTGCCGTAGACCTCCGCGGAGCCGGTCTTGGAGCGGACCTGCACCCGGTCGAGCGGGAAGCCGCCCATCCGCCAGGCCATGGTGCCCTGGCGGGTGACGCCCTTGAGCGCCTCGTCGATGTAGGACAGCACGCTCTTCGGCACGCCGACGGTGCCGACCCTCTTCGGCGCGATCCGCTTGAGCACCTCGCCGTCAGGGCTGACGATCGCCTTCGCGACGCGCGGGGCGTAGAGCGTGCCGCCGTTGGCGATCGCGGCGTAGCCGCGCGCGAGCTGGAGCGGCGTGACGATCGTGTCGCCCTGGCCGATCGCGAAGTTCACGGCGTCGCCGGCGCGGTAGGCGTAGCCCTCGACGCAGAACTCCTGGGCGAAGCGGTAGACGAAGTCGCTGACTCCCTTGTTCTCTGCGCTGCCCTGCGGCTTGTCCACGATGCCGCAGTAGTAGTCCTTCATCGACGTGTAGTACGCGCGCTTCCACTTGCGGTCCGCGATCCGGCCGGACGCCTCGCCGGGCAGGTCGATGCCGGTCTCGGACCCGAACCCGAACGTCTTCGCCTCGGACACCAGCGGGTCCTTGGCGTCGACGTCGGCGACGTCGGAGCCGTAGCGCTGCCAGAAGTCGTAGCCGACCCGGTAGAAGAAGGTGTTGCAGGAGACCTCGAGCGCCTGGGCGAAGCCGATGTAGCCGTAGGCGCCGGACTCGTAGTTCTTGAAGTCGCGGTTGCCGACACGGAACGACGAGGAGCAGTTCAGCCGGGTGTCGGTCGAGTAGCCGTTGGTGAGCGCGCCGGCGGTCATGAACGGCTTCCAGGTCGAGCCGGGCGCGAACTGGCCCTGGGTCGCGCGGCCGAGCAGCGGGTTGCCGGCGGCCTCGGAGTAGAGCCGCGCGAGCTGCCGCTTGGTGATGCCGCCGACCCAGACGCTCGGGTCGTACGTCGGCTGGCTGGCCATCGCGACGATCCGGCCGGTGTCCGCCTCCATCACGACGGCCGCGCCGGAGTCGGCGACGTAGTTGCGGCCGGTGACGGGGTCGAGGGTCTGCCGCGCGGTCTCGATGGTCTGGGCGAGCTGCTGCTCGACGACCGCCTGCACCTTGGCGTCGATGCTGGTGACCAGGGTGTCGCCGGGCTGGCCGGCGACCTCGCCGTCGTCGCCGAGCACGCGGCCCATCGAGTCGACGGCGACGCTCTTGTAGCCGGGCATCCCGCGCAGCCAGCGGTCGTACTGCTTCTCGACGCCGGCGCGACCGACCGAGGAGGCGCCGTTGACCGAGCGGTCGCCGTCCTTCTCCGCGGTGTCGAGCTCGTCCTCCGTGATCGGGCTGAGGTAGCCGAGCACGTGCGCGAGGTTGACGCCGAAGGGGCGCGGGTAGGCGCGCATGCTCTGCTGCTCGGCGAGCACGCCGGGGTAGTCCTCCGGCTGCTCGAGGATGCGCAGCGCGACGCCCTGCTCGACGTCGGTGGCGACGGGGACGGGCTGGTACGGCGAGCCGTTCCAGCACTCGCCGACCACGCTGCCGTCGTCGCCGCAGTCGACCAGCTTGCGCTCGACGACCTTCGCGGGGAGCCCCACGACGCCGGCGACCCGCTCGACCAGCAGGCCCTGCTGGCGCTCGGTCATCCTGGCGAGCATCGAGCGGTCGATCGAGACGACCCAGGACGCGCGGTTGGCGACCAGCGGGCGGCCCATGTCGTCGACGATCAGCCCGCGCTGCGGCTGCACGACGATGTCACGGACCGACTGCGAGGCCGCCTGCGCGCTGTACTGCTCGCCGCCGACGACCTGCAGGTAGTACAGCCGCACCAGCAGCGTCGCGAACAGCGAGAACACCAGCGCCTGGATGACGACCAGCCGCAGCCGGCCGGTGCGGTGGCCGCTCATCGGACGCCCCTCATCGGGCGAGGGCGCGGTCGGGCTCGAGCCGGCGGAACAGCGCCGTCACCGGCGGGAGCACGAGCGGCGTGAGCAGGACGTCCCACAGCAGCGCGACGGCGATCACCTGCAGCAGGTCCGGGATCGCGATCGGGTCGCCGAGCAGCACGCCGGACAGCGCGAACACCGAGGTGCCGACGAACGACGAGGCGGCGACCGTGAGCACGACGGTCACGGCGGAGGGGCGAGCGTCCCGGCTCGCGTCGGGGCGGACCCGGCCGGCGACGTACCCCACGACCACGAGGGCGAGCGCCCAGCGGCCGGCGAGATGGTCGGCCGGCGGGGCGAGGTCGAGGACGACGCCGGCGACGAAGCCGAGCACCATCGCGAACTGCGGGCCGCGGGCGAGCGCGGCGCCGACCACGACGAGCAGGCAGAGGTTCGGGACGACGCCCTGCCAGGCGACGTACGGGAAGAGCGTCACCTGGAGGACCATCGCCACCGAGACGGCGGCGAAGGCGAGGAGCGCGCGCAGCCAGCTCACCGAAGGCTCCCGTCCGCCTCGATGATCGCCCGGTCGCTGGGCGTGCCCGACGGGACGACGACGCCGACCACGTCGAGCGCGCCGAAGTCGACGAACGGGTCGATGACCGCGCGCTGGGCGGTCTCGCGGACGCTGCTGAACACGCTGGTGACCCTGCCGACGGGGACGCCCGAGACGTACGGGCCGGTCGACTCGCTCCCCCAGGTGACGACGGCGTCGCCCTTGGACGGGATCGCGGTCTGGTCGACCAGCTCGAGGTCGAGGCGGCCGTCGCTGCCGAGCACGCCGCGGCCGCTCAGCAGGCCGACCTGCATGCTGCGGCCGACCCGGGCGCCGACGACGGAGTCGGCGTCGACGATGAGCAGCACGGTCGCGGTGGAGCGGGTGACCCGCAGCACCCGGCCGACCAGGCCGTCGTTGTTGACCACGGTGAGGTCGGGGGCGACGCCGGCGTCGGAGCCGGCGTCGATGGTGACGGTGCGCGAGAACGACTGCGACGGGCCGAGCCCGACCACGCGCGCCGGCACCAGCGAGGCACCGAGGCTCTCGGCGGCGGCGGTGAGGCCGTCGTACTCCTCGAGGCGGTTGCGGTCGTAGTCCTGGGTGGCGAGATCGGAGCGCAGCTTGGAGTTCTCGGCGCGGAGCGCCATCACGTCGTCCTGCAGGCCCTCGCGCGACCGGAACCAGTTGGGGACGGCGGTGAACGGCCGGATCGCGGTGGCGGTCGCGACCTCGACGGGTCCGAACACCTCGCCGACCGCGCGGCGCGCGGAGTCGACCGGGCCGCCGGCCTGCGCGTCCAGCGTCATCAGGCTCAGGCTCGCGAGGACGAGCGCCACGAGGAGGGCGGGCGAGGGCTTCTGACGGTCCGGACCGCGCCAGCGCCGTTCTCTCATGCGCTCCGCCTCTGGTCGCCGACCAGCACCTGCTGGAGCGCCTCGAACTCCTCCACGCACTTGCCGGCGCCGTGGGCGACGGAGGTGAGGGGGTCCTCGGCGACGTGGACCGGCATGCCGGTCTCGTGGCGCAGCCGCTCGTCGAGGCCGCGGAGCAGGGCGCCGCCGCCGGTGAGCACGATGCCGCGGTCCATGATGTCGCCGGCCAGCTCGGGCGGGGTCTGGTCGAGGGTGGAGCGGACCGCGTCGACGATCGCGTGCAGCGGCTCCTCGAGGGCCTGGCGGACCTCGGCGCTGGACACCACGACCGTGCGAGGCAGGCCGGAGATCAGGTCGCGGCCGCGGATCTCCGCCTCCGGCTCGTCGGGCAGCGGGAACGCCGACCCGAGGGTCATCTTGACCTCCTCGGCGGTGCGCTCGCCGAGCATCAGCGAGTGCTCCTTCTTCATCCACGCGACGATCGCCTGGTCCAGGTCGTCGCCCGCGGTCCGCACGGAGAGGCTGGTGACGATGCCGCCCAGCGAGATGACCGCGACCTCCGTCGTACCGCCGCCGACGTCGACGACCATGTTGCCGGTGGCCTGGTGCACGGGGAGCCCGGCGCCGATCGCGGCGGCCATCGGCTCCTCGACGATGTAGACCCGGCGGGCGCCGGCCTGGTAGCCGGCCTCCTTGACCGCGCGCTGCTCGACCGCGGTGATGCCGCTCGGGACGCAGATGACCATCCGCGGCTTGGCGAAGTAGCGGCGGCGGTGGACCTGCTGGATGAAGTAGCGCAGCATCTGCTCGGTCGCGTCGAAGTCGGCGATGACGCCGTCCTGCAGCGGGCGGATCGCGGTGATGTGGTCGGGCGTGCGCCCGATCATCCGCTTCGCCTCGTGGCCGACCGCGAGGATCTCGCCGGTGGTGTCGTTGAGCGCGACGACGCTCGGCTCGTCGAGCAGCACGCCCCTGCCCCGGACGTAGACGAGCGTGTTGGCGGTGCCGAGGTCCACGGCCATGTCGCGGCCGATGAAGCTGTTCGCCATGCGTCGCCCTGTCGCTGGAGTGCACCGGTGCTGCGTCGGGTGGTGCGGGTGGGGAAGAAGTGACAACAGGCTACGAAGCGCGCGCACGGCTCAGCGGCAGGACACGCGGCCCTGCCGCGAAATCGCGACTCGGCGCGTCTTGTCCGCGAGGGAGGCGCGACTCGGCGCAACTTGCCCGAGCAAGAACCGCGAGTCGGCGCAACTTGCCCGGCGGGTGAGCAAGTTGCGCCGAGTCGGTGCTCTCAGGCGGGCAAGATGCGCCGAGTCGGCGTCAGGGGCAGGGGAACCAGAGCGCGATCTCGCGGGCGGCGGACTCCGGGGAGTCGGAGGCGTGCACCAGGTTCTCGCGATTGGAGAGCGAGTAGTCGCCGCGGATGGTGCCGGCCGGGGCCTGACGGCCGTCGGTGGGTCCGATCAGCGTGCGGACGACCGGGATCGCCTCCTCGCCCTCGACGACCAGCGCCACCAACGGGCCGCTGGTGATGAACGTGCGCAGCGGCGGGTAGAAGTCGCGGTCGAGGTGCTCGACGTAGTGGGCGTCGGCCTGCTCGCCGGTGATGGTGCGCAGCTCCATCTCGACCAGGCTCAACCCCTTGGCCTCGAGCCGGCCGAGGATCTGGCCGACCAGGCCGCGGCGGACGGCGTCGGGCTTGAGCAGGACGAGCGTGCGCTGGGTCGTCGCGGAGGTCATGCCGGGGAGACTATCGAGCCTCCGCCCGCGCGAGGACGCCGACCGGGGACCGGCCCGGCGGCAACCACTAGCCGCGATCGTCGCCGGGCTCGCCCGAGTCCTGGAAGGCGGCGTACGCCGCCGCGCGCTCGCGCTCGATCTTGAGGCCGAGGAAGTAGGCCGACCCCCACAGCAGCGCGAAGATCGCGCCGAGCAGGAACATCAGCGGGATCACGAAGCCGAGCCCGATCGCGGCGCCCTGGATCACCCAGCCGGCGCCGTAGGCCCACTCGGCGCGGAGCAGGCCGGCGAGCAGCAGGCAGGCGACGGTGAGCCCGAGCCCGACCCACAGCGCGGTAGCGGTGTCGACGCCGGCGACGCTGATCATCACTGGAATGGTCAGCCCGAGGGTGATCGCCTCCAGGCTGAGCACGGCGGCACACATGCCCCGGCGGGGCGAGCGCTCCTGCTCGGCCGCGCTCATCGCGCACCCCGCACGAGGAGCGAGCGCGCCTCGCCGACGGTGACGACCGAGCCGGTCACGAGCACGGCGCCCGAGCCGAGCGGGTCGCCGAAGGCGCCGCCGGCCTCGGCCAGCGCGGCGGCCTGGTCGATCGCCTCGGGGAGCCGCGGCGCGACCGTGACCCGGTCCGCGCCGAAGATCTCGCGCGCTGCCTCGGCCAGCCGCTCGGCGGGCAGGGCGCGGCCGGTGGAGTTCTGGGTGCAGACCAGGTGGGCGAGGTGCGGCTCGAACGCCGCCAGCAGCCCCTCGTGGTCCTTGTCCCCCATCACGCCGACCACCCCGATCAGCGGGGAGAACGTGAACGAGTCGTCGAGCGCGGCGGCCGTCGCCTCGGCGCCGTGCGGGTTGTGCGCCGCGTCGAGCACGATCGTGGGGCTGCGCCGCACGATCTCCAGCCGGCCCGGAGAGGTGACCTCGGCGAACGCCGCGCGCACGACCTCCTCGTCCAGCGGCGTCTCCCCCGCGAACGCCTCCACCACGGCCAGCGCCACGGCGGCGTTCTGCGCCTGGTGGGCGCCGTAGAGCGGGAGGAAGACCTCGTCATAGCGACCACGCAGGCCCTGCAGCGTGAGGACCTGGCCGCCGACCGCCGGGACCCGCGAGACGACGCCGAACTCCATGCCCTCACGGGCCACCGTCGCGCCGACCTCGGCCGCGCGCTCGAGCATGATCGCGGCGACCTCGGGCTCCTGCTGGGCGAGCACCACGATCGAGCCGGGCTTGATGATCCCGGCCTTCTCGACCGCGATGGCCGCGGGCGTGTCGCCGAGGTACGCCGCATGGTCGACCGCCACCGGCAGCACGACCGCGACCGCGGCGTCCGCGACGTTGGTCGCGTCCCAGGACCCGCCCATGCCGACCTCGACCACGGCTACGTCGACCGGGGCGTCGGCGAAGGCGGCGTACGCCATGCCGACCACGGTCTCGAAGAACGACAGCGGGTGGGCCTCGCTGTCGTCGAACTCCTGGGCGTCGACGAGGTGGGTGTACGGCGCGACGTCGTTGAACGCCCGCACGAACTCCTCGTCGGGGAGCGGCTCGCCGTCGACGGAGATCCGCTCGGTCATCCGCTCGACGTGCGGGCTGGTGAACCGGCCGGTGCGCAGGTCGAGCGCGCGCAGCAGGGTGTCGATCATCCGCGACGTCGAGGTCTTGCCGTTGGTGCCGGTCAGGTGGATGACCGGGTAGGCCCGCTGCGGGTCGCCGAGCAGCTCGGTGAACGCGCGGATCCGGTCCAGCGACGGCTCCAGCCTCGTCTCGGGCCATCGGGACAGCAGCGCGTCCTCGACCTCTGCGAAGGTCTCGGCCAGGCGGGGCGCAGGTAGGTCCGTCATGTCCCGACGAGTCTAGGGTGCGACCGGATCGCGGCTGGTCCCTACGGTGTCAAGGACTCGATCTCGATCAGCTCGGCGAAGCGCGCGAAGTCCGCGAGGTTGTCCGTGACGATCGCATCGACCTCGTGTGCCAGCGCCACGGCCACCAGGTTGGCGTCGTGCACCTGCCTGCCACTGGCCAGCCCTTCGCGCACCAGGCTCTTCAGCCTGCGCAGCGACTCGGGCGTCTCCACGAGCACGTCGAGACCGCTGGCCATCTCCTCGAGGTTGGCCACCGCGACGTGCCCCGACTGGCCGAGACCGTTGACGGCGACGGGACGCGTCGAGACGGCCAGGAACTCCTGCATCACCTGGGTGGTCACTGCCAGCGCCCGTGGATCTCCTCCGATCAGCTCGATCGCGGCGGCGTGCCGGCGACGCGAGTCGTCGACGGCCGCCAGAAGGACGTTGGTGTCCAGGAGAACGCGTTCAACGGCCATCCGGGTCGTCTTCGCCGTAGACGTCCGCACGATTGAACGGCTCCGTCCGTCCGGTGCTCACCGTGGTCAGGTTGAGCGAACGACGGCGGCGGCCCCGGGGTTGCGCGGCCGCCTCGTCGAGGACGAGCCGCAGCTCGGCCTCGAGCGAGCGGCCGTTGACCGCCGCTCGCTCCTTGAGCCGGGCGACCGTCTCCTCAGGCACGTTGCGGATGTGGACGGCGGACATGACATCATGCTAGCAGTGATGCTAGCGATGACGCCGGCGGACCACCAGGTTGGCCATGTCGACGACGGGCCGGTAGCCGAGCGCCTCGTAGATCCGGTTCGAGACCGGGTTGGCCTGGTCGGTGAACAGGCAGCACCGCACGCCGTCGGCGAGGTACGCCGCCGACACCTCGGCGACGGCGCGGCCGGCGTAGCCGCGGCCGCGGTGCTCGCGCGGGGTGTAGACCGGGCCGATCCGGGTGACGCCGTTCGCGGGCGGGTTGGCGGCGGTGAGGTGCACCGGCGTGCCGGCCTCGTCCTCCCAGAGCCAGAGGAGACCCTCGTCGATGCGTACGCCGATGTCCTCGAGCGTGAACGCGACCATGGCGTGCCGCCCGTCCCGGCCGGCCTGCGCGGCCGCATGGACGGCGAACGCGTCGAACCACGCCAGGCAGAGCTCGGCGTCCGTCCGCGTCGCGAGACGCAGCCGGCCGGCCGGCGCCGGCGGCACCACCAGGTCGCCGAGCTCGAACAGCCGCACGTGCTCGTCCACCCTCGCCGCTCCACCAGTCAGCCGGGCCGTCTCCTCGGCGACGATCCGGGCGGCCGGCAGCGCGCCGTTCACGCCGCCCAGCTCCTCGCCGCGGTCGTGCAGCGCTCGGGCGAGCGCGACCGCGGCGTCGTCCGGCATCGGCAGCACGTAGGCCGGATAGGGCTCGAACGGCGCCGTCCGCATCGCCACGCCCACGACCGCGCCGGCCTCGTCGCGCACGAGCAGCCACCAGCAGTACGGCGCGTCGGCCATCGGCTGGGCCGCCAGCCGGTGGGTGACCGTGGCGATCACCGTGGTCACCACCGGGTCCGCGGCGAGGTACCCGGCGGCCTCGGCGAGGAAGCGGGCGGGGTCTTCGGTCAGCTCGAGCTCCATGGCGGAAGTCAGCCAGCAAGCGGCCGTGGCCACAACCGGTTTCTCCGGCGGAGTGGCCGCGCCCTAGGCTTTCTTCCATGACCGAGACGCAGGCTGACCAGGCACCGGAGACGACGACCGCACCCCCGCGCGTCGTAGCCGTACCCGAGAAGCCTGCGCTGGAGGGCCTCGAGGCCACCTGGAGCGAGCGCTGGAAGGCCGACGACACCTACGCCTTCGACCGCACCCAGCCGCGCGAGAGCGTCTACTCGATCGACACCCCGCCGCCGACCGTGAGCGGCAGCCTGCACGTCGGCCACGTGTTCTCCTACACGCACACCGACCTGATCGCGCGCTTCCAGCGGATGCGCGGCAAGTCCGTCTTCTACCCGATGGGCTGGGACGACAACGGCCTGCCGACCGAGCGGCGGGTGCAGAACTACTACGGCGTCCGCTGCGACCCGTCGCTGCCCTTCGACCCCGACTTCACCCCGCCGGCCAAGCCCGACCCGAAGCGGCAGATCCCGATCAGCCGGCCCAACTTCATCGCGCTCTGCGAGGAGCTCGTCGAGCAGGACGAGCAGGTCTTCGAGGCGCTCTGGCGCACCCTCGGCCTCTCGGTCGACTGGAAGCAGCACTACACGACCATCGGCGCCAAGGCGCAGACGGTCAGCCAGCGCGCGTTCCTGCGCAACCTCGCCCGCGGCGAGGCCTACCTGCAGGAGGCGCCGACCCTCTGGGACGTCACGTTCCAGACCGCGGTCGCGCAGGCCGAGCTCGAGGCGCGTGAGTACGCCGGTGCCTACCACCGCGTCGCCTTCCACCAGCCTTCAGGTGAGCCCGTCCACATCGAGACGACCCGTCCCGAGCTGATCCCCTCGGTGGTGGCGCTGATCGCGCACCCCGACGACGAGCGCTACCGGCCGCTGTTCGGGACGAGCGTGACCAGCCCGGTGTTCGGCGTCGAGATCCCGGTGCTCGCGCACCCGGCCGCCGAGATGGACAAGGGCGCCGGCATCGCCATGTGCTGCACGTTCGGCGACCTCACCGACGTCACCTGGTGGCGCGAGCTGGACCTGCCGGTCCGCACCCTGATCGGCCGCGACGGCCGGATGTCACGCGAGACGCCCGAGTGGCTCTCCCACGAGACCGCCGCGGCGGCGTACGAGGAGCTCAAGGGCAAGACGGCGTTCTCGGCCCGCGAGGCCGTGGCCGCGAAGCTGCGCGAGACCGGCGACCTGGACGGCGAGCCGAAGCCGACCCAGCGGATGACGAACTTCTACGAGCGCGGTGACAAGCCGCTCGAGATCGTCGCGACCCGCCAGTGGTACATCCGCAACGGCGGCCGCGACGCCGGCCTGCGCAAGGAGCTCATCGACGTCGGCGCGCGGATCACCTGGCTCCCGGCGCACATGCAGCACCGCTACGACAACTGGGTCGGCGGCCTCAACGGCGACTGGCTGATCTCGCGGCAGCGGTTCTTCGGCATCCCGTTCCCGGTGTGGTACCCGCTCGACGCCGACGGCGAGCCCGACTACGACCACCCGCTGCTCCCTCGCGAGGAGCAACTCCCGATCGACCCGTCGACGGACGCACCGTCCGGCTACACCGAGGACCAGCGGGGCAAGCCGCACGGCTTCCTCGGCGACCCCGACGTGATGGACACCTGGGCGACCTCCTCGCTGACCCCGCAGATCGCGGGCGGCTGGGAGTCCGACGACGACCTGTGGCGACGGGTCTTCCCGATGGACCTGTGCACCCAGGCGCACGACATCATCCGCACCTGGCTGTTCTCCCGCGTCGTCCGCGCGCACTTCGAGAACCACGCCGCGCCCTGGTCGCACGCGCTGGTCTCCGGCTTCATCCTCGACCCGGACCGCAAGAAGATGTCGAAGTCCAAGGGCAACGTCGTCGTCCCGACCGACATCTTGGACAAGTACGGCGCCGACGCGGTCCGCTGGCGCGCCGCGATGGCCCGGCCGGGCCTGGACTCGCCGTTCGACGAGACCCAGATGAAGGTCGGCCGCCGGCTGGCGATGAAAGTGCTCAACGCGTCCAAGTTCGTGCTCGGCGAGGTCCGCGCCACGGCTCTCAACTCGTTCGAGGTGTCCGAGCCGGTCGACTGCGCCCTGCTCGGACGGCTCGCCGAGGTGATCCGCAGGGCCACCGACGCGTTCGAGGCCTACGACTACACGACCGCGCTCGAGACGGCCGAGAAGTTCTTCTGGGAGTTCTGCGACGACTACCTCGAGCTGGTCAAGGAGCGCGCGTACGACGAGGAGGGTGGTGCCGCCACCGCGTCGGCCAGGGCCGCACTGGCTCTGGCGCTGCACGCCCAGCTCCGGCTGCTCGCGCCGTTCCTGCCCTACGTGACCGAGGAGGTCTGGTCGTGGTGGCACTCCGCCAACTCGGGGGGGAGCTCGATCCACCGCGCCTCCTGGCCGACCGTGGTCGAGCTCGGCTCGGCCGCCGCCACCGACGCCGCGACCCTCGACGCGGTCTCGGCCGCCCTCGTCGGCATCCGCGGCGCGAAGTCGAACGCCCAGGCCTCCATGCGCGCCGAGCTCTCCCGGGTCGAGATCCGCGGCCCGGAGGCGCTCGTCCGCGCCGCCGAGCAGGCCGCCGACGACCTGCGCAAGACCGGCAAGATCACCGGCGACCTGGTCTTCACCGTCGACGACGCGGCGGCCGAGATCGCCGTCGACGCGGTGCTGGCGCCGGTGGAGTAGCCGTGCGGGCTCCGGCCGGCGAGGGGCGTCAGTCGTGACCCCAGCCGGAGAGGGCGTGTCCCCGACCCGGGTCGGACCAATTCCGGCCATCACCACGGTCGTGGCCCCGGTCGTCACCACGGTCGCCCCGGTCGTCGCCGTACCAGGGACCGCCGGGGCCGGGCTCGGACCCGCTGCCGAGGACCGGCGGGGTCCGGTCGGGACGCCCCCCGTCGTCGTCCTCGGACGGCTCATGGCCGACCAGGCTCGGACCCCTGCTCCCCCACGTGGGCGGGTCGTCCCCGGGAACGACCTCCGGCGTCGGGCTCGCCGGCGGCGCGGACGGGAGGTCGGGAGTCGGGCGGCCGTCGCCCGGGCCGCGCTGACCCGGCTTCGGATCCGGCTTCGAGTCCGGCTGCCGC
Organism: Nocardioides hungaricus; assembly: GCF_054782915.1. Taxonomy (NCBI): domain Bacteria; kingdom Bacillati; phylum Actinomycetota; class Actinomycetes; order Propionibacteriales; family Nocardioidaceae; genus Nocardioides; species Nocardioides hungaricus. The sequence continues at coordinate 171,567 of NZ_BAAGRO010000066.1, forward strand.
ACCGGCTCGGTCGCCGGAGCGGCGGCCGGCTTGGCGGACGGGGCAGCGACCGGCGCCTCGGCGACGGCCTCGTCCCGCTGCGGCGCCACCGGGGCGCGCTCGACGACCTGGCGGGTCAGCGGCGCGCCGCCGGACATGACGGCGGCGCCCTGGCGCAGCCAGGCCGGCGCGGCCTCGCTGCGGGCGACGTGCACGAGCAGCGCCATCGACGCGACGGCGATCAGCACGAACGCGACCAACGGCGGCTTGTGGTCGAGGAAGGTGCGGTGCCGGCGCGGAGTCATCACGTGCAGTGTTTCGGTCGCGGGCAGCCGCCACCAAACCCGTAGGCGCAAATAGCCCGACCGGACTAGTCGGGCCTAGTCATGCCGGGCTAGGGACTACGCCGACTTCTTCTTCTTGGCCTCGGACTCGCGGGGCACCAGGGTCGGGGCCACGTCGTCGGTCACGACCTCGCGGGTCACGACGACCCTGGCGATGTCGCCGCGCGAGGGTACGTCGTACATCACATGGAGGAGGACCTCCTCGATGATCGCGCGCAGACCGCGCGCACCGGTGCCCCGCTCCATCGCCCTGTCGGCGATCGCCTCGACGGCGTCCTCGGTGAACTCGAGCTCGACGCCGTCGAGCTCGAAGAGCTTCTGGTACTGCTTCACCAGCGCGTTGCGCGGCTCGGTGAGGATCTGGACCAGCGCCTCCTGGTCGAGCTTGGAGACGCTCGCGATCAGCGGGAGGCGGCCGATGAACTCGGGGATCAGGCCGAACTTGGTGAGGTCCTCGGGCCGCACCTGGGCGAGCAGGTCGTCGGCCTCGCGCTCGGCCTTGCCGCGCACGTCGGCGGTGAAGCCGAGGGTCTTCTTGCCGACCCGCTGCTCAACGATGTGCTCCAGCCCGGCGAACGCGCCGCCGACCACGAACAGGATGTTCGTGGTGTCGATCTGGATGAACTCCTGGTGCGGGTGCTTGCGGCCGCCCTGCGGCGGGACCGAGGCGGTGGTGCCCTCGATGATCTTCAGCAGCGCCTGCTGCACGCCCTCGCCGGAGACGTCGCGGGTGATCGACGGGTTCTCGGCCTTGCGGGCCACCTTGTCGATCTCGTCGATGTAGATGATGCCGGTCTCGGCCTTCTTGACGTCGTAGTCGGCGGCCTGGATCAGCTTGAGGAGGATGTTCTCGACGTCCTCGCCGACGTACCCGGCCTCGGTGAGCGCGGTGGCGTCGGCGATCGCGAAGGGCACGTTGAGCATCCGCGCCAGGGTCTGCGCCAGGTAGGTCTTGCCGCAGCCGGTCGGCCCGATCACGAGGATGTTGGACTTCGCGACCTCGACGACCTCCTCCTTGGTGTGCTTGCCCGAGACGGGCTGGAGGCCGGCCTGCACGCGCTTGTAGTGGTTGTAGACCGCCACCGCGAGCGACTTCTTGGCCTGCTCCTGGCCGATCACGTAGGCGTTGAGGAACTCGAAGATCTCCTTCGGCTTCGGCAGCTCGTCGAGGCCGACCTCGGTCCCCTCGCTGAGCTCCTCCTCGATGATCTCGTTGCAGAGGTCGATGCACTCGTCGCAGATGTAGACGCCCGGGCCCGCGATCAGCTTCTTGACCTGCTTCTGGCTCTTCCCGCAGAAGGAGCACTTGAGCAGGTCCCCTCCGTCACCGATACGTGCCACGGTCGGTCATCCTCCGGTAGTCGGGCTCTGTGCGGGTGGAACGGTCCAGCGTGTCGTACGAGAGACCTCTCCGACGTTACCCCGTGCCGGCGCCGCGTGCGCGCGGGACACGAGGATCGGCCGGTCCATCAGCCGGTGAGGACCGGGGTCCCCTTGCGCGACTCCACCACCGAGTCGATCAGGCCGTACTCGAGCGCCTGCTCGGCGGTCAGGATCTTGTCGCGCTCGATGTCGTGGCTGACCTCCTCGATCGAGCGGCCGCTGTGGTCGCTGATCATCTTCTCGAGGAGCTCGCGCATGCGCAGGATCTCGTTGGCCTGGATCTCGATGTCCGAGGTCTGGCCGAAGGTGCCCTCGGTGTAGGGCTGGTGGATCAGGATCCGGCTGTTCGGCAGCGCCATCCGCTTGCCCGTCGTACCCGCGCCGAGCAGGATCGCCGCGGCCGAGGCGGCCTGGCCGATACAGACGGTCTGCACGTCGGGCTTGATGAAGTTCATCGTGTCGTAGATCGCGGTCAGCGCGGTGAACGAGCCGCCCGGGCTGTTGATGTAGATCTGCACGTCCTGGTCGGGGTTCATCGACTCCAGGCACATCAGCTGCGCGATGACGGCGTTCGCGACGTCGTCGGAGATCGGGGTGCCGAGGTAGATGATGCGGTCCTCGAACAGCTTCGCGTAGGGGTCGATCCGGCGGAAGCCGTACGACGTGCGCTCTTCCCACTGCGGGATGTAGTAGTTCACGGGTCAGTCCTTCTGGCTCTTGCCGTGGGCGGGACGGCCGTCGTCGGCGGCCTCGCGGGCGCTCTTGATGACCTGGTCGACCAGGCCGTACTCCTTGGCCTGGTCGGCGGTGAACCAGCGGTCGCGGTCGGCGTCCTGCTCGACCTGCTCGACGGTCTGGCCGGTGTGCTCGGCGATCAGGTCGAGCAGCACCTTCTTGATGTGCAGCGACTGCTGGGCCTGGATCTTGATGTCCGAGGCGGAGCCGCCCATGCCGGACGACGGCTGATGCATCATGATCCGCGCGTGCGGCAGCGCGTAGCGCTTGCCCTTCGTGCCGGCGCAGAGCAGGAACTGCCCCATCGACGCGGCCAGGCCCATCCCGACCGTCGCGACGTCGTTCGGGATGTAGTTCATGGTGTCGTAGATCGCCATGCCCGCGTCCACCGAGCCGCCGGGGCTGTTGATGTGGAGGAAGATGTCGGCCTCGGGGTCCTCCGCCGAGAGCAGCAGCAGCTGGGCGCAGATCGCGTTGGCGTTCTGGTCGCGCACCTCGGAGCCGAGGAAGACGATCCGCTCGCGCAGCAGCCGCTGGTAGATGTGGTCGTCGAGGACGTTCATCCCCGCGCCGCCGTTGAGCTGGGGGCCGGAGTCCTGGGTCGAGTCCTGGGTCGAGTACGGGGTCACGGAAGCGACCCTAGCCGGAAGGATCGACACTTCCACGGCCAATCCCCCGCTGTTCGCCGACAGCGGATTTCAGGTGGCCACGGCCCGGGCGTCCTCTCCCAGCCACTCCCGCAGGGCGTCGTGGACCCGGGGGTGGTTGAGCAGCCCGAAGTGGTCGGTCCGGCCGAGGTGCAGCCTCGTGGCGCCGGGGAAGAGGCCCTCGCCGTACGCCGACGGCACCCGCACGAGCAGGTCGCCGACCACCTGGCCGACGGGGTGGCGCGGCCGGGTCGTGAGCGTCGCCGCGACCAGGCGGTACCGGGCGTGCGGCAGCGGCGGCACGTCCTCGGCGAGCCCGGCGACCAGGTCGTGGACGCCGACCGAGCGCGCGTCGAGGATCCGCCCGAACGCCGCCGTCTCGCGCAGCCGGGCGAGCCCCCGGCTGCCGTGGCCGATGCCGGCCGCGATCGGGGCGCCGAGGTGCGGCGTGCCGAGCGTGACGACGTCGGAGACGAGGTCGGTCCACGGCGCCTCGACATCCGCGGCGACCGCGCCGGCGGCCCGCACGATCAGCCCGCCCATCGAGTGCCCGACCAGCGCGACCCGGGTCACCGGCACCGGCCACGCCTCGACCAGCCGCTGGGCGAGCGCGGACAGCGCGACGCCGTTCTCGCGCAGCCCGAGCCCGGTGTTGGCGCGCAGGAGAACCGGCGTCCAGCCCATCCCGGCCAGCGTGTCGGCGTACGTCGTCCCCGTCGTGGCACGGCCGCGGTCCCAGTACGACTCGTTCTCGCAGAGGCCGTGGAGGAACAGCACGACCCGGCCGGTGGCGCCGGGGAACGCGGTCGCGAGGTCGGCCACCGGCACGTCCCGCCCGCCGGCCCGCACGGCCATCGGGATCGCCATCCGGGGCCGGTCGGCCGCGAGCCGGTCGCCGATCAGCCCGTTGACCGCGGAGCTCACGAACCGCCCGCGCGGGCCGTCCTCGAGCCGCGGGCCGAGGCCGGCGTCGGCCGCCCGGCCGAGGGCGTACGACGCCGCGCGGAGCCCGAGCCCCGTGCCGGCGTACGCCGCGGAGGCGATGCCGCGCCCCGGGTGGCCGCCGAGGCGGTCGGCCCAGGCGTCGTGGGTGTCGCGGACGCTGCGCACGACCAGCTCGTCGGCGACCACGGAGAGGAGCGAGAGGGCGTCCAGATAGGTGGGCCCCGCGGCGACCGTCATGGACCGATGCTAGTACCGCGGCCGGCGTCCTTCGCCCGCCGAGGTACTAGGCGGTCTCCTCCACGGCAGCCTCGTCCGTGGCAGCCTCGGTCTCGTCCTCCGGCTCGCCGATGGTGCCGTCGGGGCGCAGGTTCCTCAGCTCGACCACGTTGCCCGAGGCGTCCTTGACGACCGCGGCCTCGACGATCCGGGCCAGCGCCTTGCCGCGCAGGATCTCCTGCACCAGCTCGGGGATGTGGTTGTGCTCGAACATGTGGTTCGCGAACTCCTGCGGGTCCTGGCCGGACTGCTGGGCGCGGCGGACCATGTGCTCGGAGAGCTCCTGCTGGTCGATCCCGAACTCCTCGCGCTTGGCGATCTCGTCCAGGATGAACTGCGCGGCCACGGCGTCGCGGACCCGGCGGTCGAGGTCGGCCTCGAACTCCTCCTGGGTCTGCTTCTCGTCCTCGAGGTACTTGTCCATGGTGATGCCGGCCAGGGCGAGCTGCTGCTCGATGTTGCCGCGGCGCGCGTTGAGCTCGTCGGTCACGACGGTCTCCGGCAGCGGGACCTCGACCTTCTCGAGGAGCGCCTCGAGGACGGCGTCGCGGGCGGCGGCAGCCTGCTCGAGCCGCTTGCCGCGGCCGAGGCGCTCGCGCACGTCGGCGGTCAGCTCCTCGACGGTGTCGAACTCCGAGGCCATCTGGGCGAACTCATCGTCGAGGTCGGGGAGCTCCTGCTCCTGGACCTGGCTGACCGAGACCAGCACGTCGACGTCCTCGCCGACCAGGTCGCCGCCCACGAGCTGGGAGGTGAAGGTCTTCTCGTCGCCGGCGGCCATGCCGGTCAGCGCCTCGTCGAGGCCGTCGAGCATGCCGCCGCGACCCACGCGGTAGGACATGCCGGCGACCTCGGCGCCTTCGACGGCCTCGCCGTCGCGGGTGGCCTTGAGGTCCAGGACGACGAAGTCGCCGTCGACGGCCGGGCGCTCGACGTCGACCAGGGTGGCGAACCGCTCGCGCAGCGCCTCGACCTGCTCCTCGACGTCGGCGTCGGACAGCTCGACGTCCTCGACCTGGGCCTCCACACCGTCGTACGACGGCAGCTCGATCTCCGGGCGGACGTCGACCTCGGCGGTGAACTCCAGCGCCGCGTTGTCCTCGAACTTGGTGACCTCGATCTCCGGCTGCGCCAGCGGCTGGAGGGAGTTGGCCTGCAGCGCCTCGGCGTACTTCTGCGGGACGACCTCGTTGATCGCCTGGTCGAGGACGGCGCCGCGGCCGACCTGGCGGTCGATCACCGGCGGCGGGACCTTGCCGCGGCGGAAGCCGGGGACGTTGATCTGCTTGGCGATCTGCTTGTACGCCGCGTCGAGGCTCGGCTTGAGCTCCTCGAAGGGCACCTCGACGGTCAGCTTGGCCCGGGTGGGGCTCAAGGTCTCGACGGCGCTCTTCACAGGTCTTCTCCTAGGTCATTCTGGGGTGCTTTTGAATGTGGTGGTGCGTCGGGGCGACAGGACTCGAACCTGCGATCTCCTGCTCCCAAAGCAGGCGCGCTAGCCACTACGCTACGCCCCGCCAAGGGCCCGTCGCCGGGCCCTTGAGAGCGGATGACGGGAATCGAACCCGCGTAGCCAGTTTGGAAGACTGGGGCTCTGCCATTGAGCTACATCCGCGCGCTCGACCGCCGTTCTGGACCGCCGCTCTGGCCGCTCGAGTGCGGGAGTCATGGTGCCACACCGCGGCTACCGCCGATGAATCAGCACCAGAGCGCGGTCGTCGTTGTCCGAGCCCAGGGCGTCCACGAGCCGGTCGGCGCCGCCGTCGAAGGTGCCGCGCAGCAGCCGCTCGGCCTGGCCGAGCATCCGGTCGATGCCGAGGCCGATGTCGCGGCGCGGGGTCTCGACCAGGCCGTCGGTGTAGAGCAGCAGCGCGTCGCCGGGGCGCAGCTGGCCGCGGACCACCGTGAACTCGGCGTCCTCCATCAGCCCCAGCACCGGACCCTCGGCCTCGTGCACGGTCCAGCGGCCGGTGCCGGCGGTGAGCTGGGCGGCCGGCGGGTGGCCGGCGGCGCGCACCTGGAAGTCGCCGGTGAGCACGTCGAGCGAGAGGTGTACGGCGGTCGCGAAGCCCTCCGCCCAGTCCTGGCGGAGCAGGTAGTCGTTGGCGGCGGGCAGGAACTCCGCGGGCGGCAGCGCGCCGAGGAGGCCGCCGAAGGCGCCGGACAGCAGCAGTGCGCGGGTGCCGGCCTGCTCGCCCTTGCCGGACACGTCGACGACGACGAGCTCGACCCGGGAGCCGTCGCGGGCGCGGCTGGAGACGACGAAGTCGCCGGCGAACGGCGTACCGCCCGCCGAGCGCAGCGCCCTCTCCACCAGCCAGCCCTCGGGGGTCGTCGGGACGCCGCCCTGCTTGAGGATGCGGTCGCGCAGGTCGACCAGCATCGACTCGCCCAGGGCGCCGGCGACCCCGAGCCGGGAGCGCCGGAACGACGTGACCAGCACGATGAAGCAGAGCAGGAACAGCACCGCGATGGCGAGCACGGTGCGGGCGTTGATCTCCACGAGCCGGCCGATGCAGAGCATCAGCATCACCATCAGGAACACCACGAACCAGGGCAGGTGGCGCGGGCTGAGCAGCAGGCTGCCGAGCAGCAGCGGGACGACCAGGGTCGTCAACGGGACGTACTGCGGCCAGATGAGCGCGGCGGCGGTGACCACGACCGTGAGCACGACCAGCCACGCGAGCGTGCGCTGCGCCGGCGACACGCCGCGCAGCAGCGCCCGCCGGAGGTCGCGCGCGCCTGCCGTCATGCGTCCTGGGCCCTTCGCTCGTGGTGATCGAGAGAGTAGTGGTCAGGAGCCCGCGCGGGAGCGGAACGCGCGCTGGCAGCGCGGGCACCAGAACAGGTTGCGTCCCTGGAGGACGGTCGTCCGGACCGCGGTGCCGCACACCAGGCAGGGCTGGCCGGTACGCCGGTAGACGTAGACCTCTCCCCCGTGGTCGTCCCTGCGCGGCGGCCGCCCCATGGCCTCGGGCGTGTGCTCGGGCCGGACCGTGTCGATCCGGCCGGTGCGCACGCCCTCGCGCATCAGCTCGACGAGGTCGTCCCACATCGCCCGCCACTGGCCCGGTCGTAGGGTGTCGCCAGGGCGCATCGGGTCCATCCGGTGCCGGAACAGCACCTCGGCCCGGTAGACGTTGCCGACGCCGGCCAGCACCGCCTGGTCCATGAGCAGCTGGCCGATCGGCGCCCTGCTGCGGCGGATCCGCTGCCAGGCCCGGTCCGGATCGGCGTCCTCGCGCAGCGGGTCCGGGCCGGAGCGGGCGACGACCGCGTCGCGCTGCTCGCGGGTGACCAGCGCGCACGTGGTCGCACCGCGCAGGTCGGCGTACGACCCCGGGCCGATCAGGCGCAGCCGCACCTGCCCGACCGGCGGCGGCACGTCGTCGACGTCGTCGTGGACATCGAAGCTGCCGTAGAGGCCGAGGTGGACCTGGACGAAGCGCTCGCCGGAGAACTCGATGAACAACTGCTTGCCCCACGCCTCGGCGCCCTCCAGCACCTGCCCGTCGATCAGCGCGGCCGAGTCGGCGAACCGGCCCTGCGGGCTGCCGGCGCGGACGACCCGGCCGCCGAAGGCGGCCGTGATCGCGTCCGCGAGCCGGTGGAGGGTGTGCCCCTCAGGCATCGGCGGCCGGGGCGGCGGACGCGGGCAGCGGCGGGAGCTCGCGGGTCCGCTCGTACGACGCCAGCTGCCCGATCCGGCGCACGTGCCGCTCCTCGCCGCTGAAGGGCTCGGCGAGGAAGACCTCCACGAAGCGGGTCATGTCCTCGAGCGGGTGCATCCGGCCGCCGACCGAGACGACGTTGGCGTCGTTGTGCTCGCGAGCCAGCCGGGCGGTGTCCTCGGACCACACCAGCGCGGCCCGGATGCCCGGCACCTTGTTGGCGGCCATCTGCTCGCCGTTGCCCGAGCCGCCGATGACGACGCCGAGGCTGTCCAGGCCCCGCGCCCGGTCCTGCGCTACGCCCTCGGCCGCGCGCAGGCAGAACACCGGGTAGTCGTCGAGGGCGTCGTACCGGAACGGACCGTGGTCGACCGGCTCGTAGCCGTGCTCGGCGAGCCAGCGGGTCAGGTGGTCCTTGAGGTCGAGTCCGGCATGGTCGCAGCCGAGGTGCACGCGCATGGGGCCATCTTGTCAGCAGCACTGGCTCAGCCAGCTCCGGCCGGGCCCTCAGAAGCCGACGCGCCGCCCGATGGCGTCGTTGCGGACGACCTCGCCCTTGGCGGCGGCCGTCTCCCGCAGCGATGCCTGGAACTCGACCAGCCTCTCCCGCAGCTCCGGCGAGGTGGCGGCCAGGATGCGGACGGCGAGCAGGCCGGCGTTGCGGGCGCCGCCGACGGCGACCGTGGCGACCGGGATGCCGGCGGGCATCTGCACGATCGAGAGCAGCGAGTCCAGGCCGTCGAGGTGCTTCAGCGGCACGGGTACGCCGATGACCGGGAGCGGCGTGACGGCGGCGAGCATCCCGGGCAGATGGGCGGCGCCACCGGCGCCGGCGACGATCACCGACAGCCCGCGATCGGCAGCCGAGCGGCCGTAGGCGAGCATCTCGTCGGGCATCCGGTGCGCGGACTTCACGTCGGCCTCATAGGAGATGCCGAACTCGGCCAGCGCCTCGGCGGCCGCCTTCATCACCGGCCAGTCCGAGTCGGACCCCATCACGATGCCGACGCGCGCGGCTTCCACGGGCTCAGCCACCGATATCACTCACTCTCGTCTCCCAGGTCGCCGCGGAACCACGCGGCGGCGTGCCGCGCGCGCTCGAGGCAGTCGTCGAGGTCGTCGCCGTAGGCGTTGACGTGCCCGACCTTGCGGCCCGGCCGCAGGTCCTTGCCGTAGAGGTGCACCCGCAGGAGCGGGTCGCGCGCCAGCGCGTGCGGGTAGCCGTCGTAGAGGCGGCCCACGCTCTGTCCATCGGGGCGGTCCGGCCCGCCGAGGATGTTGACCATCACCGTCCACCGCGCCCGCGGCGCCGGCGAGCCGAGCGGCAGGTCGAGCACGGCGCGCAGGTGGTTCTCGAACTGCGAGGTGACCGCGCCGTCCTGCGTCCAGTGCCCGGTGTTGTGCGGCCGCATCGCGAGCTCGTTGACGAGCACGCGCCCGTCGTTCGTCTCGAACAGCTCGACCGCGAGCACCCCGGTCACGTCGAGCGCGCCCGCGATCCGCAGCGCGATCTCCTGCGCCTCCCCCGCCAGCTCCGGCGCCAGGTCGGGCGCGGGGGCGATCACCTCGTGGCAGATGCCGTCCCGCTGGGTCGAGGCGACGACGGGGTACGCCGCCGCCTGACCGCTCGGGGCGCGCACGACCACTGCGGCGAGCTCGCGCCGGAAGTCGACGAGCTCCTCGGCGAGGACCGGCGTCCCGGCCTCGAAGGCGGTCGGGCAGTCGGCGGCCGAGCGCACGAGCCACACGCCCTTGCCGTCGTACCCGCCGCGGGTGGTCTTGAGGACGCACGGGAGGCCGAACTCCTCGACCTCGGCGACCGAGGCGACGACCGCGTTGCGGGGGCAGGGCACGCCGAGCTCGGCCAGCCGGGCTCGCATCACGCCCTTGTCCTGGGCGTGCACCAGCGCGCCCGGGCCAGGCCGCACCGCGATCCCGTCGGCGGCCAGCGCGTGCAGGTGCTCGGTCGGCACGTGCTCGTGGTCGAAGGTCACGACCGGGCAGCCGGCAGTCACCGCGCGCAGCGTGTCGAGCGAGGTGTAGTCGCCGACGACGTGGTCGGGGATCACCTGCGCGGCCGAGACGCCCTCACCCTCGGCGAGCAGCCGCAGCGGGAGGCCCATCGCGGCCGCGGGCTCGGCCATCATCCGGGCCAGCTGGCCTCCGCCGATCACGGCCAGGGTCGGTGCGAGCACACGGAGGACTCTAGATGGTGCGCTCCTCGGTCTCGAAGCGCAGCCCCTGCCCGCGGATCGTGGTGATCAGCCGCGGATGGCGGCTGTCGTCGCCGAGCTTGCGCCGCACCCAGCCCAGGTGCACGTCGATCGTCTTCGACGACGTCCAGAACGTCGTGTGCCAGACGTCGCGCATCAGCTCCTCGCGGGTGACGATCTCGCCCGCACGGACCATCAGCGCGTGCACGAGCTCGAACTCCTTGCGGGACAGGACGATCTCCTCGTCACCGCGCCACGCGCGCCGGCTCTCGGGGTCGAGCCGTACGTCCTGCACCTCGAGCATCCGCCCACGGTAGGACGCCGGCGGCCCGATGGGCCGCAAACGCCAAAACTGTGATCCGGACGCGGAGCGTCCCTCAGGCCCGTCGTACCGCCACCGGCTCGACGATGCCGAAGCCGCGGACCGGGCGGGCCGGCAGCGGCCGGGTCTCGAACTCGGTCTCCGGCAGCAGGCCGGCGGTGGCGCCGTCGATGATGATCCGGTTGCGCCGGGCGACCGCGGTGAGCCGCGCGGCGAGGTTGACCGGGGGCCCGAAGACGTCGCCGAGCCGCATCACCACGGAGCCGCTCGCCAGGCCGACGCGTACGTCGGGCATCCGGCCGTCGCGGCCGATCACGTTGATGATCCCCTCGGCGGTGTCGTAGGCCCGGACCGGGTCGTCGTTCACGAACAGCACCGAGTCGCCGATGCTCTTGATCACCCGGCCGCGCTGGGCCGCGACCACGTCCGCGCAGCGCGACTCGAACAGCTCGACCAGGTCGCCGATCCGCTCCTCCGAGAGCCGGTTGGACAGCGCGGTGAAGCTGACGATGTCGGCGAACCCGACCGTCACCTGGACGGTGTTGAGGTCCTCCTCGTTCGCGCGCAGCGCCTCGACTCGGGCGACCGCGGCGGCCAGGTGCCGCCGCCACACGTAGACGAGCAGGCCCTCGAACGGGCCCTTGAGGTCCTCGATCAGCCGCAGCGCCGAGTCGCTGCGGCTGCCCGCCGCGTCCTCGCCGGTGGCGAGCTCCTCGACCCGGTGCAGCAGCGTCGCGACCTCCCAGTCCGCGAGCCGCGCCATGGTCTGCCCGACCGCGCGGGTCAGGTTCACGGCCATGTCGAAGTCGATCAGCCCGCTGCGCACGACGCTCAGCAGCGTCTCGAGCGACGCGGCGTCCGCGTCGGTGAAGGCCATCTCGAGCCCGTGCTCGGGGAACCCCAGGGCGCGCCAGAGCCGGCGCGCCTCCTCGATGGTCACGCCGGTGCGCTCGGCGACCTCGGGTGCGTTGAAGACCGGCGCCTCGCCGAGGATGGCCCGCTCCAGGTCGGGCTGCCCCTCGGGCGGCTGCTCAGGTTCCCTCATGTCCCGCCGCGGCGCCGTGGCTGCGCTGGATCAGCTCGTTGACCTTCCGCTGGGTCTCCTCGACCCGCGGGATGTCGTGGATCTCGATCTGGCCGTTCGTGCTCGCGTCCGAGATGATCAGCGTGCCGCAGCCGAGCAGCCGGTCGATCGGGCCGAACTCGTAGGCGATGTCGCTGATCCGGGCCAGCGGCATGTCGTGGCCGCGGCGCACGATCACGCCGCGCCGGGTGATCAGCCGCCGGTCGGTGAAGGTGTAGGTCGCCGTGGCCCAGACGACCAGCGGCCGCAGCACCCACCAGACGATCCCGATGGCGAGCACGATCCAGATCGCCCACATCGCGTACCTCGACCCGATCTGCACCTGCGCGTAGGTGCCGATCGCGAGCAGGAGGACGAGGAGGATCAGGGGCAGGACCAGCACCTTGACGTGCGAGCGGGTGTCGACGACGACGCTCTCACCCTCGTTGAGGAGCCTGCGCGAGATGGCCACCCGCCGATCATGTCACTGATCGAGCCCGGAGGTGACGGCCCGCACATGCACGACGTCGCCGGCGCCCACGGCGGTCTCGCCGCCCGACCCGAGGACGACCAGCCGCCCGGACGGGTCGATCCCGGTCGCGCGGCCGAGCAGCACGTCGCCGCCCGGCAGCTCCACGCGCACGTCGCGGCCCACGGTCACGCAGCCGGCGGCGTACGACGCCCGCAGGTGTCGCACCGCGTCGGCGCCGCCCGCCTGCCAGGCGTCGCACGCCTCGCGCAGCGAGCGCAGCAGCTCGACCAGGACCGCGGTCCGGTCCGGCTCGGAGCCGGACTCGATCGCGAGCGAGGTCCCCGTGGGCACCGGCAGCTCGTCGACGGTGAGCGAGACGTTCAGCCCGATGCCGACGACGGCGGCCGGCCCGTCGGGGGTCTCGATCCGCTCGACGAGGATGCCGGCGACCTTGCGGTCGCCGATGAGCACGTCGTTGGGCCACTTCACGCCGGCGGCGGCGTACCCGCTCGCGCGCAGCGCCTTCGCGACCGTGTGCCCGGTCAGCAACGGCAACCACGGCCAGTCCGCGGCTGGGACCGTCGGCCGCAGCACCATCGAGAGGAGCGCGGCGGCCCGCGGCGGCGTCTCCCAGGTGCGGTCGAGCCGTCCCCGGGCGGCGGTCTGGTGCTCGGCGACGACCACGAGGCCGTCGGGCGCGCCGGCTCGGGCGCGCTCCGCGGCGACGGCGTTGGTCGACGTCGCCATCTCGTGCACCTCGACCACGAGATCGGGCGCAAGCGCCGCCAGCGCCGTCGCGTCGAGTGGTGGGCGTCTCATCTGCTCGGCGGTCACGGGCACTAGATTGGCCCACGGTCCACACCAGTTGCCATCCGAGGAGCCGCAAGCCGATGAGTGCCCACCCCGGCGAGGGAACCGACGTCCCGGACCTCCACACCACCGCCGGCAAGCTCGCCGACCTCGACCGCCGCCTCGACGAGGCCGTGCACGCCGGGTCCGCCAAGGCGATCGAGAAGCAGCACGCCAAGGGCCGCAAGACCGCCCGCGAGCGGATCGAGCTGCTCTTCGACGAGGGCTCGTTCGTCGAGCTCGACGAGCTCGCGCGGCACCGCTCCACGGCGTTCGGGCTCGAGCAGAACCGCCCGTACGGCGACGGCGTGGTCACCGGCTACGGCACCATCGACGGCCGTCAGGTGTGCGTGTTCTCCCAGGACTTCACGATCTTCGGCGGGTCGCTGGGCGAGGTCTACGGCGAGAAGATCACCAAGGTGATGGACCTCGCCATCAAGACCGGCTGCCCGATCGTCGGGATCAACGAGGGCGCCGGCGCCCGCATCCAGGAGGGCGTCGTCTCGCTCGGCCTGTACGGCGAGATCTTCCGCCGCAACGTGCACGCCTCCGGCGTGATCCCGCAGATCTCGATGATCATGGGCTCCTGCGCGGGCGGGCACGTCTACTCCCCCGCGGTCACCGACTTCACGATCATGGTCGACGGCACCTCGAACATGTTCATCACCGGCCCCGACGTGATCAAGACCGTCACCGGCGAGGACGTCTCGATGGAGGACCTCGGCGGCGCGCGCACGCACAACACCAAGTCCGGCAACGCCCACTACCTCGGCGCGGACGAGGAGGACGCGATCGAGTACGTCAAGGCGCTGCTGTCCTACCTGCCGCAGAACAACCTGGACGAGGTCCCGTCCTTCGACTCCCAGCCTGAGCTGGAGATCACCGAGCCCGACCGGGCGCTCGACACGATCATCCCGGACTCGCCGAACCAGCCCTACGACATGCACGACGTGATCCGCACGGTCGTCGATGACGATGACGACGGCGTGGGGGAGTTCCTCGAGGTCCAGGAGCTGTTCGCCCCGAACATCGTCGTCGGCTTCGGCCGGGTCGAGGGCCACTCGGTCGGCGTGGTCGCCAACCAGCCGATGCAGTTCGCCGGCACCCTCGACATCGACGCCTCGGAGAAGGCCGCCCGGTTCGTGCGCTTCTGCGACGCCTTCAGCATCCCGGTGCTGACCTTCGTCGACGTCCCCGGCTTCCTCCCCGGCACCGACCAGGAGTGGAACGGCATCATCCGTCGCGGCGCCAAGCTGATCTACGCCTACGCCGAGGCCACGGTCCCGCTGGTCACGATCATCACCCGCAAGGCCTACGGCGGCGCCTACGACGTGATGGGCTCCAAGCACCTCGGCGCCGACATCAACCTGGCCTGGCCGACCGCGCAGATCGCGGTGATGGGCGCGCAGGGCGCGGCCAACATCGTCTACCGCAAGGAGCTCGCCGCGATCGAGCAGGACGGCGGCGACGTCGAGGCGAGGCGCGCCGAGCTGATCGACGAGTACGAGACCACGCTGGCCAACCCCTACATCGCCGCCGAGCGCGGGTACGTCGACGCGGTGATCTCCCCGCACGAGACCCGCGTCGAGGTGGTCCGGGCCCTCCGCCTGCTGCGCTCGAAGCGCGAGACGCTCCCCGCGAAGAAGCATGGGAACATCCCGCTGTGAGCGGGGTCGCGGAGCGGCCCCCGAGCAGCGGGATATCGCTGAGTCGGCGCTAGTTGCCCGGGAGGAGCGCAGCGGGGGAACGGGCAACTAGCGCCGACTCGGCGCCCACCGAGACAACTCGCACCCGAAAGGAAGCGGTGACCAGGGAGATGCCAGAGCCCACCGCAGGCCGAGAGACCGCCGCAACCGCCGACACCCCGCCCGCTTTCCTCCGCATCATCAGGGGCGACGCGACGCCCGAGGAGGTCGCCGCGGTCGTCGCCGTGCTCGCCTCGCTCCGGGCACCGGCGGCCCCCCCGCAGCGGCGCCGGCCCGAGTGGGGCGCTCCGCACCGCGGCGTACGCCGCACGCTCCCGCACGGCCCCGGAGGGTGGCGCTCCAGCGGGCTCCCACGCTGACCTCCTGCCACGGCCCGGTCTGGACCACTAGTCTTGAGCCAAACTTTCGTTTTTACCGTGTGGCGTCTTAAGGCGGGCTCCCGACACTGGTGAGGTGCCAGGGACGGCCCGGGAAATGGGCCCCAAGAATGGGCACAGTGCAGGAGACGAGGGCGTGAACGCGAACAGCATGGGGCCGGACGGGTACCCGTACCAGGCCCCGCCGGGCACCGGAGTGGAGCAGTACCAGCAGCCCGGCACGGCCGTGGGCGGCAACGAGTACGTCCGGATGGCCGACCCGGGGCTGGCCGACTACGAGACGCGGTTCCTCGACGCGCTCGAGGAGGCGCCGACGTACCGCCCGACGGTCGGCTGCATCATCCCGGCCTACAACGAGGCCGAGACGATCGCCGGCGTGCTGGACTCACTGCTCCAGCAGACCCGGCTGCCCGACGTCATCCACCTGATCGTCAACAACACCTCCGACGACTCCGTCGAGATCGCCAGCCACTACGCCGGCCCGCAGACGCGGATGACCGAGGCCGGCGAGCAGAGCACGATCATCTACGTCCACGACATCGGCAAGAATCCCGACAAGAAGGTCGGCGCGCTCAACTACGGCTACTCCCTCGTCGAGCACATGGACTACCTGCTCGGCGTCGACGGCGACACCACGCCGGAGCCGGACGCCGTGCAGCACCTCGTCGACGAGATCTCCAGCGACGACCGGATCGGCGGCATCTCCGCGATCTACTCGATCGACGACTCGGCGCTCGACGGCCCGATGGCGAAGTTCCTCATCGCCGGCCAGCGCGCGCAGTTCTCGGCGTTCAACATGCAGAACCTGCTCAAGGGCCGCAACATGGCGGTGCTCGGCGGCCAGTTCTCGATCTTCTCGACCCAGGCGCTGCGCGACGTGCTGCGCGACAGCCACCAGCGGACCCCGTGGGTCAACGACAGCGAGGTCGAGGACTCCCTCCTCTCGCTGCAGATCAAGAGCGCCGGCTACCTCACCAAGATCTCCGCCCGCGCGCGCGCCCACGTGGGCGGCATGGACACGCTGCGCTCGCTCGACGCGCAGCAGGTGAAGTGGAACTTCGGCGCCATCGACCTGATGTGGCCAGGCCAGCGCGGCGACACCAAGGGCCAGCCGTTCCACCCGAACCTGCGGCTGCGCTGGTTCGAGCACATGTCGATGGTCATCAACATCACCACCCGCGTGCTGTTCGTGCTGCTGCTCGCCGGCTCCCTGAACATCAACGCGTTCGTGTTCAGCCCGTGGTGGCTGATCCCGCCGCTGGCCGCGGTATGGCTGAACTTCCGCGTCGCCCGGTCGATGGAGTTCGCGAACCGGCGCGACTACCTCTTCGCGCTGCTGGTCGTGCCGGCCGAGAGCTACATGGTCATCCGGATGGGGCACTTCGTCCGGGCCTGGCTGAAGTTCTTCAGCCGCCAGCAGACCGACAACTGGGCGGCCCAGGCGAAGGCCGAGCGCGGCAAGGGCGTCGCGTGGCTCTACCCGTACGTCGCGTTCCTGGTGATCTTCGCGGTCGCGGCCGCGATCTGGACGCTGCTGCTGCCGATCCCGCTCCGCTCCGACATCCTCGCCGTGTGCTGGCCGATCCTCGGGGTGATCACCGTGCTCCAGACCGCGTGGATGATCATCAAGGCGATGAAGCGCTACCGCGGCTTCAAGGCCTGACCCTCCCCCACCACCCTCCAGGAGATCCCATGTCCCGCATCCGCGCGCGCCTGGCGTCGGCGACCGCCGGCCTCGCCGCCGTGGTGCTGCTCGGCGGCTGCTCGGTGTTCGGCGACCTCACCAGCTCCAACGACCCCGCGCCGGCACCGACCGCATCGCCGTCGGCCTCGGAGACGCCGTACCCCTCGCAGTTCACCCGCGACGGCACGTTCCAGTCGCATGTCGACGTCAACGGCCTGGACTTCGTCTACACGCTGTACCCGACCAAGTCGACGCCGCGGACCAACGAGTGGTACCCGAAGGGCAGGAAGTACTTCTCGTTCACCTTCCAGGCCT
>NZ_BAAGRO010000067.1:0-3115 GCF_054782915.1 Nocardioides hungaricus
AGGCCTGGAAGGTGAACGAGAAGTACTTCCTGCCCTTCGGGTACCACTCGTTGGTCCGCGGCGTCGATTCGAGTAGGTCTCAAGAATCGGACGTGGACGGTTCGATGCACGTCTCGACCGAGACGATCTCCCAGCCTCCGGCGAGCTTCTCGGCCCGGTAGACCCTGCCGAGAGTTCGAGATGAGAACCGGCGTACGTACCTACATTCGGGAATCACGGCAGGCTCTAGGACTGCCCGGGGGACCCGTAGGCGAGTCGGTTGAGCCCGGTACGGAAGATGTCGATGGTGGGCTGATCCACCTGCCCGGAGCCCGCAGGATCCTGTGCGCCCCAGAACCGGATGTCGATGATGGTGCCATCGGACTGGGTGATGGTCGCCAGTCCCTCGCCGTTCTCGAAGTCTGCCGAGAATCCTCCCCGGAGCTCGATCGAAGGCTCCGTGGCCACGGCGGTCGGCAGGACGTAGACGGCTACTCGCAGGCGGGGTGAGGGCCGCCAGTCCGCATCGCTCTTGAAGACGCCCTCGAAGGTGAGCACCCGCGTGGTCGCAGGCAACTCGGCGCCCTGGCCCAGTTCAGACTCGACGCCCCTCTGCGGAACGACTTTCCCCGAGAACGCCTCGGAGATCTCGCGCCACGTGGCCTGCCCCAGCTCACCGAGGGGGCACCACTGCTTCGCCCGGTCGCTCGTGGCGCAGGGAATCTCAGCGGGTTCAGGCGTAGGAGAGGTCTCCGAGACGTCTCGCGACGCGTCGAGGGCCGTGTCGGTGTCTCCTCGGTCGACCGCCTGGAGGACGGCGCCGAGCACACCACAGGCGACGAGAACGCCCGCCGCTGCTGCCGCTGATCGCCGGCGGCGCCTCATCGCGTCACCTCGACGTCGCATCGTGGCAATGGACGGCGGCGCCGTCGACGGCGCCGCCTGGGCCAGATCATCCAGCGCCTGCTTCAGCCCTGCTTCATGGGACATGACAACTCCTCGGTCTCGGCCTCACCACGACAGCGCGCTAGCGCGTGTCAGCCTGATTCGGTTCGAGGTTGATCTGGTAACCGGTGAGAAGTGGGTCGCAGCGAAGCCGTGCGTACGCGCGACTTGCCCGGCTCTTGACCGTCCCCCTCCGGCAGCCCAGTTGTTGGGCGATGGTCGCCTCGTCGAGGTCGAGCCAATATCTCAGCACGATGACGACGCGTTGGTCTCGGGGCAGCGCTGCGAGAGCACGCGCGACATCGAACGCGCGTCCGACGAGCACGTCTGCTGCATCGACATGGGTATCCCGGCCAACGCTCTCCAGCGCGTCTGAGGCGAGCAGCATCGTTCGCCGCCTGCTTCGACGCCACGCCAGACGCGACACGATCCTCCGGACGTATGCCTCGGCGCCGGCGGGATCGAGGTGAGGCCACTTCGACCATGCGCGCGCAAGCGACTCTTGTACCAGATCCTGCGCCTCGTGTGACTCACCCGTGAGCAGGTAGGCGAAACGCACGAGGCTGTCCCAGCGCGCGGCGACGAACTCCTCGAAGTCGGCCACCTGCACCAGGTCCCGCGGCAACTGAATCCCTCTCCAACTGCGCCAACTGCGCCCAGACGTCTTCTCGCTATCTCAGTACGTGTTAGGGAAGGGGTCGGCCGTCGCGAGCGTCGCATCCGGTGCGTGCCGGGGCGGCGCGCAGCAGGCCATGACCCTTTCTCAACACGTACTAATAGCCTCCGGGCGCTCGATAGGTTCCATCCGAGCGCACCATCGTCGCGCCGGTGGCAACATGCCGATTCTTGCCGAGCTCCGCACGTACGGCGACACCGTGGGCATGGAGGAGGTCCAGCGCGGGTCGGCCCTCTCCGCTTGGATGTGCTCGCATGTGCCCCGCTTAAGAATCGGACGTGGACGGTTCGATGCACGTCTCGACCGAGACGATCTCCCAGCCTCCGTCGAGCTTCTCGGCCCGGTAGGTCCTGACGACCGTCTCGCCGTCCACGTCGACCAGGACCGCGCCGTCCGGTCCGCGGTAGCGGCTGAGTCGAACGTCGTCGGGCTCTTCGGCCCGCACGGCGAGCAGTGCAGAGGGGTAGCCGCTCACTCCGGCCGGATAGCGGAATGCCGTGCTGACTCCGCCCGCACACCGATGCGCGTCGATCCCGCGCTCGAACTCGAACCGTCCGGACGGCGACGGGTCGGCAACCGGGGCCGCAGACCCGTCGCCTCCGACTGCGACCGACATCGCGTAGCCGGCCGGGGCCAGGACGGCAGCCGCGACCACCCCGGCGGCCGCGCGCCGCCGAGTCCGCGACCGACGGCCCTGGGTCCAGGTCCGTGCTGCGATGTCGGTCGGCATGCGGCCGAGGTCGATCGAGTCGACGTACCTCGCGACCACGTGCGCGTCATCGACTGTCGGCGGCTGCGCCATGGCGGTTCCCTTCGGTGGCTGCGGCGACGCGTAGGCGTGCCATCCCACGCTCCAAGTGCGTCTTCAAGGTGTTGGGGCGGCACGACATCAGGTCGGCCGCGGCCTCGGTCGTCATCCCGCACAGATGAACCAACGCGATGGCGGTTCGCTGGCGCGGTGTCAAGGTCTGAAGCGCCTCCTCGAGCCAGGGCTCCAGGCCCACGTACGGCTGATCGTCCGAGGTGCTGCGGGCGAGCGGCGACAGCCGCCGGAGGAGGTTGGCCTCACGTCCCCGGGCCCTGATCCGGTTCAGGTTCAGCCGGACCAGGATCGTCCGGGTATATGCGCGAACGTCCCCGCTCACCTCCACCCGATCCCAGCCGCGCGCGAGCCGGACGAGGCCGTCTTGGAGCAGGTCCTTCCCGTCGTGCGGGTTGCCGGCGAGTGCGACCGCGAAGCGTGCGAGCTCGGGGAGCGCGGCGGCCACGAACTCCTCGTAGCTGCCGCGCCCATCCGGACGAGGAGGTTGCCCCATGTCTCTATCTACAACTCAGCGGTCGCTTCCGGACCACATGCGCGACAAGAATCTCGCGCGCCCCTGGCGCCCGTCGAGCGGCGTCAGTTGGCGTCGATCGGGATCGACTGGGCCTGGGTGGGCTGGTCGCTGCGGAAGATCGAGATCGGGACCTTCTGCCGGATCACCCGCTTGTAGTAGCGCGAGGACCCGGCGGAGT
>NZ_BAAGRO010000068.1:0-1246 GCF_054782915.1 Nocardioides hungaricus
AGCATCGCGAGGGCGATGAGTGCCTCGGGGGACTTGAAGCCGAAGGCGACGCGGGTGATGAGGCGGATCTTGGTGTTGACCGACTCGATGCGCCCGTTGGACAGTCCGTGCTCGATCGCGGCCAGGATCGAGGCACGGTGTTTCACGATGCTCTTGGCCAGCTTGACGAACGCGGGTATGCGGCAGCGGCGGGCCCAGGACAGCCACTTGTCGAGTGCCTCGGTCGCCTCGTCGAGCGGGAGTTTGAACACGGTTCGCAGGCCCTCTTTGAGCAGGTAGGCCCGGTACAGCCGGGGGTTGGTCTTGACGATCCACTCCAGTTGCGTGGTCTGTTTGAGCGTCAGGTCCTCGGGGTTCTTCCACAACGCCCAGCGAGCGCCTTTCAGGTCCTTCGCGAGGCCGCTCGCGCGGCCCGCACGGCGCTGGAACACGGCGCCGCGAGCGGCGTTCCAGGCTTCGCGGCGGACCTCGTCGAGGGCCTCGGTCGCCCACTTCACGACATGGAACGGATCAGCACAACGCACCGCGTTCGGGCACCGCTCGGCGACCACACCGCTGATCCATTCCGCGCCGTCGGCGCTGACGTGGGTGATCAGCGCACACCGGTCCTCACCTGCGCAAACACCGGATTCGGCGAGTGCGTCGAAGAACTTGGCGAGGGTGGCCTTGTCGCGGCCTGGAGCGGCCCATACCAGCCGGCCCGAGTCGTGGTCGACCACGATGGTGAGGTACTTGTGGCCCTTCTTGTAGGAGATCTCATCGACCCCGATCTTCCGCAGGCCGGCGAAGGCGTCCAGGGCGGCAGCGGTGTCGGCCCAGTAGCGGGTGATGATCGCCCCCACGGTGCGCCACGCGATGCGCATCAGCACCGTGATCGCGGTCTTCGAGGCCTGGGTGGCCAGCCAGGCCACCTGCTGATCGAACGCGTGAGTATGCCCGGCGCCGTGACGCGCCCACGGCACCGCCGCGACGACCACCCCGTGGTCGGGGCAACGGACCCGAGGTGCTTCGGCCTCGAGGAAGACCAGCACCTCTCCGAAGTCCAGCCCCCGCCATCGGCGGCGCCCCTCGCCAGCGTCGTAGCGCCCCGACCGGCGCCCACACCTGCCGCACCGCGACGCAGCTCGCGACGTCGGCCGGACGCTGGCGACCAGGCTCACCGTCCCGTCGAACTCTTCCTCAAACTCGACACCCTCGACCACCGTCCTCTCGACCCCGAGGAGCCGTCGCCATACAGTCCTTGCTT
>NZ_BAAGRO010000069.1:0-11890 GCF_054782915.1 Nocardioides hungaricus
GAGCCTGTGCGGACACTCAGGTTCAGAGACGTCGCAACGGGAAGCGTGTGCCGGATCGGGAGCCGTCACCGAGAACGTCACCGGACAGGTGATCCGGGACCCTTGAGCGGCGGCGAGCACGCCGGCCAGGCGGCCTCGGAACCCCTTACCAGCCCAGCCGAGCCCCTCCCACTCCATCAGGTCGCGCAAGGCACCGGAGCCACAGTGCCCGGCCTGACGGTGCGGATAGTCGAGGACCACTCTGGCCATGACCTCACCCTGCCTTCATGCGACTCCATCACTCGCGGAAGCAACGGGAACGCAGTCCCCATACATTCATGCACGCATGCAACCCGCGGAGGTGCACCTGCATTCAGATGGGAGGAGGACCGCTCGGCTGGAGAGCGTGGCGGCCTCCCGGACGCCACCATCACGTGTCTGGTCGAGCTCGGCTGCACCGGCACCGCCGGCGCGGCGGTTGCGCAGAAGGCCGGGCTGCCGCGGGGCGCCCAGCCCCACCATTGCGGGACCCGCGACCAGTTGGTGGTCGCCGCGGTCGAGCATCTGGCGCAGAAACGGCTGCGGCAGGTGCGAGAGCAACTGACTGAGATGGCGCGCTCTACGGAACCGCGCGGAGGTGAATGCCGAGCTGCGCATTGGGCACTTTTTCTCATTGGGTAGGGACCGGCATACTGAGGGCATGGATCGTGGGTTGCGGGATCTCAAGCGCGAGGCGACGGCAGAGGCGCTGGCCCAGGCGGCGTTCGAGCTGACCCGTGAGCGCGGCTTGTCGGGGTTTGTCACTGCGGACGTGGTGGAGCGGGCGGGGTACTCCCGGCGCACCTTCGCGAACCACTTCTCGTGCAAGGAGGAGGCAGTTGCTTCGGTCGCGTTCGGTGGTGTCGAGGACGCGAGTGCGATCCTGACCGGCCTTCCCGCTGACCTGTCCCTGCTCGATGCCCTGTTGGCCGTGATGAGGACGCAGTTCACCGCAGACGCGTTGGTGAGGATGCGCGAGCTGATGGCGATGGCGCGGCAGTATCCGACCCTGGAGCCCTACGTACTTGGCGTTCAGCAACGCATGCGCCATACCGCACAGGACCTCTTGGCCTCGGTGGCGGGGGACCGGTACCCCACCGTCTACGTGCCCCTGCTGTTCGGTGCCGTGTACGGCGCCGTGATGGCCGCCCTCGAGGGGACCCTCGATGTACACCTCGGCGGCGAGAGCGACGCCACCCCCGCATCGATGGACTACGGCTCGTTCCTCGACATCGCCTTCGACTACCTGCGCCACGGCCTCTAGATCTAGACGCCGCCGCCTCTCGCCCCCCAAGGAGCACCAGACCCATGTCCACTTTCTTGTACCGGCTCGGACGAACCGCGTTCGGCAGGCCCTGGCTGTTCATTGCGGGTTGGCTCGCCGTCCTCACGGTGGTCGTCGGTGCCGTGGCCATCAACGGGGTGAGCGTCAGCTCCGAGATGAAGATCGAGGGCACCGAGGCCCAGACCGTCCTCGACCGCGTAGCCGAGGAGCTCCCCGAGGCCTCCGGGGGTCAGGCCAGCGTGGTCTTCACTGCCCCGGACGGTGAGCGGCTCGACACTCCGGAGCGACTCGCGGTGATCAGCGGCACCGTCGGCGACGTCTATGACCTGGAGAAGGTCGTCAACCCCCTCGACGCCGCGCTGGGTGCCGCCGAGGAGGGCGCCCCGGGCACTCCGCCAGACAATGCACCGGTCGATCCCCTGGCCGGGTCGGACCAGGGACAGGCGCCGCCCTACCAGCCGCTGCTGATGGACGGGGCCCCGGTGCCCGGCGTGCTGGTGTCCTCGGACGGGCAGGTCGCGCTGTTCCAGTTCCAGTTCACGGTCGCCTCGACCTCATTGACAGATGACGACGTTACCTCGGTGGTCGAGGTGGTGGAGCGCGCCGAGCAGGGAACCGGGATCACCGTTCTCCCGAGCGACTCGCTCAAGGCCATCGAGATCCCCGTCGGCATCGGCGAAGTGATCGGTCTCGCCATCGCCACCCTGGTGCTGGTGCTGACCCTGGGTTCCCTGATCGCGGCCGGCCTTCCCCTGGTCACCGCGCTGGTCGGTGTCGGCATCGGGGTGGGCGGCGCGTACGCGCTCTCCACGGTCGTCGAGATGAACTCCGCCACCCCCGTTCTCGGTCTCATGGTCGGCCTGGCCGTCGGGATCGACTACGCGCTGTTCGTCGTCAACCGGCAGCGACGGCTGATCCTCGATGGAGGACTCACCGCGCGGGAAGCAGCCGGCAGAGCAGTCGGCACCGCGGGCAGTGCGGTCTTCTTCGCCGGCCTCACCGTCCTCATCGCGCTGACCGCGCTGACCGTCATCGGCATCGCCATGTTGTCCACGATGGCACTCGTCGCGGCCTCCACGGTGGCCCTGGCCGTGCTCATCGCCCTGACCCTGCTGCCCGCCCTGCTGGGGCTGGTCGGGGAGCGGATCTGCTCCGACAAGGCCCGAGCCCGACGCCGCGCCAAGGTGGACGCGGAGTCCCACAGCGTCGCTGACCACTGGGTGAAGGGTGTGATCAGGTTCAGGTGGCCGGTCATCGCCGGCGTGGTCGCGATCCTGGGGGTTATGGCGATCCCGGCGGCCAGCATGAACCTGGGCATCCCCACCGGTGCGACCGCGAACCAGGACACCGCTGCCCGGCAGAGCTACGAGGCGGTCGCCCGGGGCTTCGGTGAGGGATTCAACGGCCCGCTCCTGGTCACCGCAGAGCCCACCGGCACAGCCGGCCGGGTCACGCCCGAGCTGACCGCGAAACTGATCGGCGGCCTCCAGGACCGAGACGACATCGTGCTGGCCGCCCCGGTCGGCGTCAACGAGGCCGGCGACCTGGCCGTGTTCAGCGTCATCCCCACCTCCGGCCCCAGCGACGAGGCCACCAGCGACCTCGTGAAGTCGCTGCGCGAGCCCGACAACGCGATCGCCCGGGAGAACCAGGTGCAGTTGGGCGTGACCGGGTTCACCGCCATCGGCATCGACATGTCCGACAAGCTCGCCGACGTCCTACCGCTCTACCTCGCCATCATCATCGTGCTCTCCATCCTGATCCTGATGCTGGTCTTCCGCTCGATCGTCGTCCCGATCAAGGCCACCGCCGGCTTCCTGCTCAGCATCCTGGCCACCTTCGGTGCCACCACCGCCGTCTTCCAGTGGGGCTGGCTCAGCGGCCTCTTCGGGTTCGACACCGGCGGCCCACTGATGAGCTTCATGCCGATCATCGTCACCGGCATCCTCTACGGACTCGCCATGGACTACGAGGTGTTCCTGGTCTCCTCCATGCGCGAGGCACACATCCACGGCCAGCCAGCCCGACAAAGCGTCGTCCATGGGTTCGACCAAGCCAGCCGGGTCGTCGTCGCAGCCGCGATCATCATGGTCGCGGTCTTCTCCGGCTTCATCTTCAGCCACGACATCATGATCAAGCAGATCGGCTTCGCCCTCGCCGCCGGCATCCTCATCGACGCCTTCATCGTCCGGCTGACCCTCGTCCCGGCCCTCATGGCCGTCTTCAACGAGCGCGCATGGTGGCTGCCCCGCTGGCTCGACCGCCTACTGCCCGACCTCGACATCGAGGGCGACAAGCTGCTGACCATGCTCAACCAGCAGGCCGAGGCCACCGACCGACAAAGCATCGAGGTCCGCAACTGAGCGAACCGAAGCATCCAGAGCCGAACCTCCGGGGAACGTTCAGGACCCCCCGCCGGCAACCGGACCAGCGCTCCCGTATTCCCTCCAATGCGCTGCGCAGGAACGCGATGAACGTCGTCGCCTCGGCCATTCGGCGGCTATCACGGCCGGACTGACCTGAGACCCTTCCGCGAGCGAGGCGGAGGTGTAGCGGTCGTCGTCGGCGAGCATCGCCGAACTTGACCGACAGACGTCGGGTCCCGGCATCGTTCAGGATGGCCGGCCCGCCGTCGGATGGGAACTCGACGCTCCCGACATACATACATTCGTGCCTGCATGTAAGGTGTGGCTGTGTCAGTGCAGGCAAGGCGGCAGGAGGAACGCTCCGCAGCCACTCGTCGTGTGCTGCTGGAGGCCACCGTGGCGTGCCTGGTCGACCTGGGCTACACCGGCACCACCAGTGCCGCCGTGGCCGAGAAGGCCGGCTTGTCACGGGGCGCACAGCTGCATCACTTCGGGACCCGAGACCAACTGGTGGTCGCGGCGGTCGAGCATCTTGCGCAGAAGCGCTTGCGGCGAGTACGCGAGGCGTTGGCCGACCTGTCCCCGGCCACGCTTCAAGGGGCGAAGGCTTCTCGGAGTCGGACAGAGCCGCAGGAGGCTGCGCTTGGGCTGCTGGCACAGGCTCTCTCTGGTCCGCTGTACGCCGCCACCCTGGAACTGTGGGTGGCCGCCCGCTCACATCCCGATCTGCGAGCCCAGTTGATCCCAGCCGAGGAGCGCGTCAACGAGGAGCTTGCGCAGATCTGTCGCACCTACGTCACCGACGACCCGATCAAGATCCGGCTCACCCTCGACCTCCTCCTCGGCAGGGGGGTCAGCGGCCTGCTCACCTCCCACCCAGGCCACCGCCAAGAACAGGTCCTCGCAGCCTGGGCCCAACTCCTGAGAGGCCGTCCATCCCATGACTGACCTGAAATCGATGCTTGCCACCTGGGCTGAGAAGTTCCGGCCGCACGCGGAAGGAGTCGACCTGCCGCCCCACCACGAGCAGTGCCTGGGCTGCGGACCCGACAACCCGCACGGCCATCACCTCCAGGTTCGCCGCTATGGGGACGGCGTCGTGGCCGAGCACACCTTCGACAACCGGCACGTCGGCGCTCCCGGCATCGCCCACGGCGGCGCAGTCGCCACGGTCATCGACGACCTCTACGGATTCCTGCTCTACCTCGTCGGCGCACCCGCGGTCACCCGCCAGCTGACGGTCGACTACCGAGCGCCGGTCATGATCGGCACCCCCTATCGGATGGAGGCGGGCGTGACGAATCAAGAGGGCCGCAAACTGTTCCTCGCCGCCAGCCTGACCGACCGCGACGGGTTCCTGGTCGCAACGTCGACAGCGGTGTTCGTCACCGTCGGTGTCGACCACTTCACCCGGGGTACGCAGTGACCGCAGCATCGGGCGGGTGAACAACACGCCGTTGCCCGAGGCGAACAGCGGGACCCGCTGCCCGTCAACGCAAGGATGGTTCCTCATGCTTCACAACGCTCTTCCGCTCTGGGCGGTACGCGCGCTCGCGGCCCTCGTCGCGCTGGTCCTCCTCGTCCTGACCCTCGGACTCGCACTGCTCCTCCCCCATATCCCCGGCCTCGCCAAAGCCGCCACCCGCATGCCCGAAACCCTCGAGGTCGTCGACCGAGCCCCCGACACCCTCGACCAAGTCCAGCGGATCGACCGCAACGTCAAGAAGGTCACCCCGCCGGTCGTCAGAGCGACGAAAGACCTGTCCCTGGTCGCGCCGCACATCGAGACCCTCGCCGGCCAGGTCGACCGACTTCTGCGCGACCTCGAGACGCTGCAACGCACCTCCAAACCCCTCGGCGAGGCCGCACCCAAACTCGCGCGACTGTCCGGCCAGCTCGGCGACCTCCAGACCTCCCTGCGCCGGCTCGACGGCCGCCTCGCCAGCCTCGACCAAAGCCTCGTCGAACCATTGGACAAGATGGAACGGCCGCTGCGCAGGCTCGCCTCCACCACCGGACCACTGCCCGGAAGTCTGGACCGGCTCAACCGAAGCACCGCCGTCCTCGAAGAACTCCCCGGCTACTTCGAGAACCTCCAACGGACCCTGCGAAGAGTGGAGCGGCACGTGCGCAACCTCGACGAGAAGACCGGCCCCAACATCCGCTGACCGAATGGGACCTCAACACCACGATCCGTAGTCTCCGGGCACGCCCAGGCGTTTCGCAGTGACGCGCTCGATGCAGGTGAACCGTCAGCCGTCCGAGCACCGGGGCATGCTGGACTGCGAGGAGCACGGACACCGCGGCGATCCGGACCCCCCGCGCGTGCGGGGCTCGCTCGCTCCCTTCACCCTCGTGACCCATCGCGCAATCGGCCGCCGTCATACTCATCTGAGAGACGGCATGATTGTCGTAAGTGAGTAGCGCAGCAACACGGTGCCGGCCTTGTCACCTCAGCACGGCCGGTGATCTGGGCAGCGGACTGGATGCCGATGGCCAGACGCTGCGGCCTGCGCCGCTCCAGGCACGGAGGGTCACAGACGTAGGGGACGGATCGGGGCGAAGACCACCGAGGGGTCGGCGAGCCACTCCTCCGTGGCCATCACGTCGACGTAGAGCTCGATCTCGTGCCCGTCGGGGTCGGCGATGTAGAGCGAGTGGGTGATCGTGTGGTCGCTGGCCCCCTGGATCTGCACCCCGTGCTCGGTCAGGTGACGCACGACCTCGCGGAGGTCGTCGTCGTTGTCGCCGACCTTGAGGCCGAAGTGGTACAGGCCCACACGGTGCCCCGGGGGCATCGGCGCCGCGGCCGGGCCCACCTCGATGAGCAGCAGCTCGTGGTGGGTGCGTCCGGAGGAGAACGCCGCCGCGGGGACCGGCAGGGGGACCTCCCCGCGGATCTCGTTCCAGCCGAGCACGTCTCGGTAGAACCGCCGTGAGCGCTCCAGGTCGCGGACGTAGAGCACCAGGTGGCCGAGCTCGTGGATGCGCATGATGGCTGACTCCGATCTTTGTTCGACTGGTCCGGACCCGAGTGGCCCGGATGCCGGTCACGTCGGCGCTCTGTCAGTACGGCTGGTCAGGCCGGGGCGTTGGTGGCGTACTCGAAGGCGGCGGTCACGATCTGGGCGACCAGTTCTGCCTCCTCCTCGTCGCGGGGTGCGTAGATCATCACCGCGCCCGAGGTGATCAGGCCGCGGCGGGCGACCGGGTGTTGCTCTGCCCAGCCTGTCTCGATCACGCGGGAGGCGAGGTCGGGCGGCAGCACCAGGTGCAGTGAGTGGTCCGGTGCGGGGTGCAGGTGAGCGAACTCGGTGCCGATCATGAAGGCCTCGGGCGGGCCCTGCGCGGCGTCTTCCGGCAGGGTCAGGGCGCGCGCTCCCGGGACCGAGATCATGCTGGGCCGCCAGACCACGCCGGGTAGCTGGGCGAGCCGCTCCTCCAGGAGGCGGCGCGGCCGATCGTCCTCCGGTTGTTGATCGAGCTGGGTGTGCGGATTGCTCGGGGTAGTGCGCGGCCTGGCGCCGCCGCGGGCGGGCAGGTCGACTAGCAAGCCGGTCACAGCGTGAACACCGGGCCGAGCACGAGCAGGCCGAGCTCGTCGCCCGCGGAGGCGAAGAACGCGAACAGGGCGAGCGCGGCACCCGCGAGGGACAGGTCCTTGAGGAACTGGGTCTGCTCGTTGGCCTTGCTCGCCGGGTCGGTCTCGCGCCAGAAGCCGTGCATCAGCACCGCCGTCGGCACCAGGAAGGCGACCAGCAGCAGGGCGCCGAGGTCGGGCCAGACCCCGACGGCCACCATGAGGCCGCCCAGGATGCTCACCGCACCAGAGAAGGGCACCATCAACCCTGCGGCCGGCACACCCTTGCTCGCCGCGTAGCCGGTCATCATCTCCCGCTGGCTGAAGTGGCCCATCCCGGCGCCCAGGAACAGTAGCGCGAAAAGGATCCGGCCGATGAGGACCAGAACGTCCATGAGAGCTCCTCGTATGCGAAGTAGTCACTTACTCTTTGTAAGTGACTCTAGGAGTATCATTCCGGGAACGGCGTTGGCAAGAGTCAAGGTCCGGCGACTCGTCGGCCGCGGAGGTTGTCTGCATGGACGAGACACAGGGCTACTGTCCGGTCTTCCACCGCGCGGTCGAGTTGATCGGGCGGCGCTGGAACGGCCCGATCATCCGCGCACTCCTCGACGGAGCCGACCGCTTCGGCGAGATCCGCTCGAGAATCCCTGGGCTCACCGATCGGCTCCTCGCGCAGCGGCTCCGCGAGCTCGAGCGCGAGGGCGTGGTGGAACGCGCCTGCCCCTCCTCCTCCGCGACCACCGTGCCGCACTACACGCTGACGACCAAGGGTCACTCCCTGGCGCCGGTGATCGAGTCCATAGCCCAATGGGCTGCGGCGTGGGAGCCTCCAGGATCGACCAGCTCGGCGCAGGGCCGCAGCGTCGCGGACTCGCGACGCCGGTGAGCTGACCGACCACGAACGCTTGTCGCGCCGAGCTCCGCGAGAAGTGGATCCGCTTAACGGGACTCCTCCTCCACCGCTCGAGCCACCGGCTCTGGAATCTCCTGAGTTTCGGGGGGACGCTTCCTGACCTGCATAAACGCGGTGTAGGGCGCCACGTCCCCCCGCCATTCGACGGTTCGGGGGGACGGATGCGGGGACGCTGAGCCGCCACGCTGCGGCCCGTGACCAAAGTCAGCAGCGCCAGAATGTCCGAATCGTGCGCGCTGCGGTTGCTTATCGTTGGCGTGAGGATGTTGCGACAACTCTCGACCCGCGCCGCGCGGTACGTAAAGACACGGTCATGGTCGGGTGCCAGGCTGGTCCTCGTTCCTCAGGTCGGGGTGCTCGACGGTCTTCAGGTAGCGGGTGGCGCCTTCGACGCTGAGGCCGAAGAGGTCGTAGATGCGGCGTACGTCGCCGCCGGTGGCGTGGATCTCGTGCAGGATGCGGTCTTCGCGCAGGGCCCGTGGGCGGATGCGGCTTTCCTTCCAGGGAAAGGACGGGCCGCTGGGGACGAGGCGCGGCGCGGTGCGTCGGTTGATGAGCAGGTGTGGGTTCGCGGTGGCCGGCCAGGTTCGGTTGCGGTGGTCGAGCCAGGCGGCGAGCCGGCTCCTGACGGGTGCGGCGAGCGGGATGTCGCGGCCGTCGAGGTGGAGGCGACCGTCGACGATGTCGGTCATCTGCAGTTCACGGACCTGCTTGCCGGTCAGTCCGTGGAAGGCCACCAGAGCCACAGCGAGCGCGACGGCCGGGTTCTGCGAGTCCAGTTCGGCCCGGATCACGGCGGGGTCCAGCGGCATCGGAAGGCTCGTGGCGACACGGGTCAGGTCGATGCCCCTCATGGGGTTGGCGAAGACGAGTCGGCGGCCCTTGAGGATCTTGAACAGCGACTTCAGGCCGTTCTCGGCGAAGTGGCGTTGGCTGGTGCCGGCGGGCAGGGCCGCGAGGGCGGCCAGGATGTCGTCCTTGCTGATCTCGGCGAACGACTGGCGCCCGGCTTCGACCCACGTCTGCACGACGGGCGCGAGGCCCTGGATGTGGAGCTCGACGGTCTCGGGTTCGCGAGGCAGCTGGCGCGGTGCTTGCCGGGATCCGCCGAGCATGACCTGAAGCCACAGCTGGAGGTGCTCCCGCATGGCGTCCGGGAGGGCTCCGGACTCGATGAACTTGGCGTTGAAGTACCTCTCGACCCGGGTCGGGACGTCCTCGGTCAGGAGCCCTGCTTCGGCGAGGACGTCGAGGGTGGAGGTGATGGTGCCGTCGTAGCGGCGCAACGCCACGACGTCACTAGCGCGGACCTTCGCGGTGGGAGTGGGCCGCAGGATCTGCAGCAGCCGCAGGGACTGGATCACGGCATTGCGCTGCCTGACGCTCCAGCCATAGCGGCGGGCGTGGTCGGCGACGATGGCCGCGCAGTAACGCGTCAGTTCGCTGTCCTCCACCAGGAGGCGTTGGCGCAGAACCTCGGGGTCGGGGTCCATCTCAATCAGGGCCAGCTGCTCGAGCGCGTGACGGCCGAACCTGGTGCCGGGCTGGTAGGGCAGCTGGTTCTTGTTCTTCTTCGACCACCGGCCATCCCAGCGGACGTAGTCGGGCACCGGCGTCGCGCGTCGCTTGAAGACCATGTTGGCGAAGAACAGCTGCTGGCTGTCCTTGTTCGCGGCGGCGACATCGGGTGCCCGCCCGGGTTTCTGTTCGAGTCGGGCGTTCTCGAGGCAGAGGCGACAGGCTTGTCGGTCGCTGACGTGGCTGGTGCGGCCGCAGTAGGTGCAGGTGCCCTTCGGGTAGTGGCTCTGCCACCAGCGGCAGGACCAGCAGGTCCAGTTGTGGCGGGGGTAGACGCCCCAGGCCAGGCAGCCCCTGCAGGATCCGATGTGCTCGGGGCTGCGGGGATGGCACCGGCTGCACAGCCCCTGGCTGAAGTAGTCGGTGCGGGCGCGGCAGCGGTTGCACGGTGGAGCGGCGAACGGGCCGCCGGGCAGGCACTGATAGCAGAAGTCGACTCTGGGGCTGGTCCACGCGACGCGGTTGCTCTGGCAGGCGTTGCACTTGGGCGGCAGCCGCAACGCCGCGTTGGGGCCGGGCGCGGGCATCCCGATCCTCTCCAGCTCGTCGTGTCCGTCAGCGGTGGCGGTGCGGGCTACAGCGGCGGGGTCGAGCGGGGCTTGCCGAGCCGCGGTGTGACCGCCGGTGGCGTGCCGCCGCCGTTGCCGTTCGGATCGCCATCCCCGTTTCCGCCGTTGGCGGCGTCGGTGTTGCGGGGACGGCGCGCGGCGACCTTGTCCGGCTCGGGGGTCATCAGGTCGTTCGGGGTGCATTCGAGCACGGCGCACAGGACGTCGAGTTCTTGGAGCCGCATCGTCGGCGGAGTCCCGGCCCACCACGACGACATCTTCCCCGCGGAGATCTCGAGCCCGGCATCTGCCAGCATCCGCCGAAGTTCTGCGGACTTCCAGATCCCTCGTTCGGCGGCCCGCAGCCGCAGGCTCCACTGCATCTGGATCCTCTCCTTCGATTCGGTTGGGTCAGTCGGTACGGAGGCCCAGGCGGGCTTCGATGCGGTCGCTCGCGCTGTTCCAGGCGCGTTCGATGTGGTCACTGCGGACGTGGAGGTAGCCCGAGGTCGTGGCCAGCCACTGGTGGCCAAGGAGCTCCTGGAGGGCCTTGATGTCCATCCCGGCCGCGTACAGCGACGAGGCGCAGTAGTGCCGCAGCACGTGTGGGGTCATTCGCCCCGACCACGCCGGGAGCCACAGGTCGACCTGGATTCCCAGCGCTCGGCGCAGCGCGTTCGCACCGACGCGTCCACAGCGGTCCAAGTCGCGGTCGAACCGCTCGGAGGGGAGCAGCGGCGCGTCCGGGTCGGCCCAGTCGTGGCCGTACTGGGGGCGGACCTCGGCCAGCCACCAGTCGACCAACTGGTTCGCGCCGTTGATTCCGGGCACCAGCCGTGGCTTGGGTCCGCGGCCGCCGGAGCCCTTGCCGTGGCGGACGTGGAGCTTGCCGAACTCGCCCAGATCGGGGCGCCAGTCGCGGATGTCGAGCATGACGGTCTCGTTGATGCGCAGCCCGAGTCGGCGCCACAGCGAGGCGGCGAAGTAGTCGCGGGCCGCGGGAAGGTACTTGCGCGCTTGGGTGACCGACCCGCGCCAGGCGGTGAACAGCGAGTCGATCTCCTCATCCGACGGCGGCACCCGGACCTTGCCCAGCGATGCCCCGGACTGGCGATTGAACTCATCGATCGGCTGCTCGACCAAGACACCGGTCGTGCGGCGGATCGTGCCCTCGTAGCGGGCGATCACGAACTCGTAGAAGCCCGCCAGTGCTCCGGCCTTGCCCGCCCGGGTCGACACGCTGAGCCCCAGCCGCCGCTGCTGGGCCAAGAACGCGTCCGCGTCCGCACAGGTGGCCTCCCACAGCGGAGTCGACAGCGAGCGAGCGAACTCGATGACGATCGCCCGAGTCCCGCCGATGTGGCGGTCCGTCAGACCTGCCGCCGACATCGCCAGCGCGTACTGGTCCACCAGCTCCTGCTCGAAGTCCTGGGCCGCCTGCGCACCTATCAGTGCCGGATCAACAGCGCTGCCACCCGGCAGCGCCACCAAACCCATCAGTCACCATCTTCAAGCGAGGCGATCATGCATCGATGCTACAGCCAAACCGTCATTTGGGGTGACGGTTCGTCGATTCAGACTCTTCCGGGGATTCAACCA
>NZ_BAAGRO010000070.1:0-1349 GCF_054782915.1 Nocardioides hungaricus
GCGGTGCTGGCGAGTCGAGCGGGGGTGTTGATGATCTTGCGGCGCACGGTGGCCCATCGTGCTGTGGCGATGCCGGCTGTGACGGCGGTGGCGCGGGCGAGGTTGAACGCGATCACGGTCATCGCGACCCAGGCGGCGTTCGCGGCGTAGGACCCTGAGGGCAGGTGCGCCAAGGCGTTGTCCTTGAGCTCGGCAATGACTTGTTCGACGACGGCGTGGTCGCGGTGTCGTTCGTCGGCCTCGACAGTGGACAGGGTGCTGTTGGTGATGAACGCGTGGTGGCGGTAGGTCGCGAACAGGGTGTCCTGCTCGGTGCCGTCGGGTGCGGCTGGTTGGAGTCGCCGGACGCGACGAACCACGAGCCGACACGGCACGTGGTCGGCCTTACGGCGCCCGGTGAAGGCGACGAAGTCGATCTCGGCGACCTCGGCGTCACTGACCCAGTACCCGCCACCGGGCACGGTCTTGTCTTCCTCCCAGATCGCTTTCGGGTATCTGATCGGGGTCCAGGCGTCCTCAGGGATGCTGGTGATGGTGGCCTTGACCTTGGGGTCCATCCGGGCAGTGACCGAGAACCAGATGCCGTGGCGGATCGCGGTGCCGACGAAGGCGTGGCCGTAGAACGCCGAGTCGGCCCGGCCCATGATCCGACACCGCACGCCGGCATCGCGGGCGGTGGTGACCGACTGGGCCAGCATCCGTCCCGCGCCGGTGGCCGAGGCGACGTTGCCGCGGCGGAGCCGGGCCCGGGCGATCACCGGCGCGGTGAGCGGGGTCGAGATCGTGGTGGCCTGGATGTTCAGGCCCCGGACCTTGCTGTAGCCGTAGGCGGCACCCTGCTTGGCGTAGCCGTGGACCTCACGCACGGTGTCGTCGATGTCGATGAACGCGATCTCACTCGAGGTCTGCGCCGTGTCGGTCAGCAGGCCGGGTGTCCGCTGTGCCAGGGCGGCGAGCAGGCGGCTGCTGACGGCGTCGAGCTGCTGGACGTGGCCGTGGGTGAAGGTCCGCAGGAACGTGCCCAACGTCGAGGGCGCCCGGACCCCGGAGAACAGTCGGGCCATCGCGCCATGCCGCAGAAGATCGAGGTCGTCGATGCAGTCCGCGCCGGCGAGCATCCCGCCGATGATTGCGGTGGTCTTAGCCGCCGCGTTCGCCGAGTCGATGCTCAGCCGCTCCTCGAGTAGGTCACCGAGACCAGCGGACTCGGCCAACCGAAGGACCGGGACCAGACCTGCGGCAGACACCAGGTTCGGGTCGTCGAAAACAGGCCGGATGGTGTGAGAGGCTTTCACTTACGAGGTGTCCCTTGTTCGGCAATGAATCGTGTGTGTCAGAACTCCGATTCT
>NZ_BAAGRO010000071.1:0-3368 GCF_054782915.1 Nocardioides hungaricus
TCGGAGTTGTTCTTCGTGGCGTCGTACGCGGGTGGCGAGTTCGTCGACGACGGTGCGCAGGGTGGCGATCTCGTCGGTGAGCCCGGTCAGGGTGCCGTTGGCGGCCTCGCGGTGGCGCTGCTCGTTGATCATGGCCCGGATCGCGGGGTTGCGGTACAGGGTGCTGCGGGCGGTGCCGATGGTGGCGGCGACGGCGGTGAAGGTGACCGGCTGACCGTCACGGCGTAGCTGGACGCAGGCACGTTCGACATCGTTGAGGATGCTCGGTGCTGTCCTTGGGATGGTCATCTGGTCTGCTCCTGGCGCTCGGTGTGGTCGTTGGGCTGGGCGCTAGCGATGAGGTGGTCGAGCCGCTCGACGAGGCGCTGGTGGCGCTCGGCCTCGCTGATCCAGCCTCGTTGTTCGGCGTCGCGGGCCAGCGCTTGGGCATCGACGCGTTGGGCGGCAAGGATCGGCAGTGAGCTGGCGTCGGTGTGGAAGCTGGGGCAGTGCTCGCAGATGTTGGCGTAGGCACAGGCTTGTTGGGCCGGTGCGCGTAGGCAGAACCCGCCGGCCAGGCGTGACTTCAGCAGCGGGGTGTCCTTCCAGTCCTTTCCGCCGGTGATATCGACCAGTGGCAGTTCGGTCCTGCCCTGGGTGGGGGTGCGGGTCTGCTGTTTGGCAAGGTCTAGCGCGCGTTTGTACTCGGCGCGGACGGTGGCGTCGAACAGTCGTCCGTAACGCAAGCTCATCTCAGCTGAGGCATGTCCCAGCAACGCCATCAGCGCCTGCAGCGACACCCCGGCGTTAACCAGCGCCGTGGCGTAGGTGTGCCGCAGTTGGTGGCTTGTGATGTGTCCGAGCCCGGCGGCCGTCGTAGCCCGGTCGAGCTCGGCGCGTAGGCCCTGCTGGGACAGGCGCCGGCCCAGGTAGGTGAACAGGAACTGGGCGGGGCGCCGGTAGCGCGGATGCGGCAGCGGCCTGCCCGGGGTCCGCAACGTGGTAATGCGATCGACCAGATCGAGGATCTCGGCGTCGATGGGCACCATCCGTTCGGTGTCGAGCTTGCCCAAGGGGACTTTGAGCCAGTGGCCGTGGTCGGGGACCTCGTGGACGCAGTCGAGCTCCAGGTCGAGCAGTTCTCCGATCCGCAGTCCGCAGGCGCGTTGCAGCCGCAGTGCGGCGGCGGCCAGCTGATTGGTGGGGTGCTCGGTCAGTGCCTGCGTCAGTCGTCGGTCGACGTCGACGGGCAGGTACCGCGGCAGGACTTGTGGGGCCTTGGGGATGTCGTCGCGGAAGATGATCTTGCGTGCCGGCGCGTCGGACCATCCCCACTCGGTGATGTCGGTGAGGAATCCCGCCAGGGCGATGACTCGACGCCCGCGGTCCGCGACCGTGATGGGCTCCCCGGTCTTCTCGCTGACCGCGTCCAGCAGCGAGGTCAGGTAGGGCTCGATGTGCTTGCGACGCTCCAGCCCGGCCAGCGACGCCAGCCCTGGGTCGATGGCGGTGATGAAGACGCCGAAGTGCTTCAACCGGGTCGCCAGCGCGGACACGGTCTTGGGCTGACAAGTTGCCAGCTTGCGGTCCAGGTAGGCCACCAGCGCAGTCCGGATCGGATCGCTGACGTCAGCGAGCCGCTCGGCGAACGGTGTCGGGCCGCCGCTGCGGGGCAGTTGGTCGACGATGCCCTGGTGGTAGAGCACCCGCTGAGCGTTGCTCAGCGCGGCACGGTAGTGGTGGTGGCCCTTCCCGGTCCGTTCCTCGCGGTCCCGGCAGGCGTCAGCGAACTGGTTCAGGTCGGTGATCGTGAGCTGTTCCAACGGGCGGCCGGTCTGGATCATCAGCCGGATCGGGACTTGGGAGCCGGTCGCGAACCTGACCCGCTCGGTGAACCCCAGTTCGGCGGCCGCGGCCATGAACCGATCCAGGCTGGTGGCGTAGGGCGAACGCCGGATTTCACGCCAGATGCTCGACAGCTTGTGGTCGAGCAGGAAGTCGTAGCCGGGTGCCATGCCCTGGAACAACATCAGGTAGGTGATGATCGGTCGGGTCGCGCTGTCTGCCGCCGACCGTACCGACAACGGTTCAGCGGCCCACGCCGTCGGGTCCGGCCACCGCTGGAAGAACCGACGCGCGGCCCGGGTGTAGGACAGGTTCCCGCGGTCCGTCGCGGCCAGGTGGGTCAGGTAGCACTCCAGCAAGCCCGTCGGGCTGCTCGCCGCGTCGCCAGAACGAGGCGGTTGCTCAGGATCGGTCGCGGATGCGAGCGCGAGCGGCATCGAACTCTGCCTTCACATGAGTTGGGGCCAGGTGGACGTAACGCGCGGTGGTGTCGACATGCGCATGGCCGAGCAGCGCCTGCATCACCGCCAAGTCCACGCCGGCCTCGGCCAGCGCGGTCCCGAAGGTGTGCCGCAGGGTGTGCGGATGCCCGGCAGACACCCCGGTCAGCTCGCGGTGGTAGCGAAAGACGGTGCGCAGCCCTGCCGGTGTCAACGGCTGTCCCCGGTGCGCACCCTTGGCAACAAGGAAGAGCCGGGGCGACTCGGATTCGGGACGCTCGGTGAGTAGGTAGACCTGGATCACCGATCCCACGTCGGCGTCGAGCGGGACACGGCGCTCGCGTTGGCCCTTGCCCATCACGCGCAACCACCCGCCACCGATGTCGACGTCGGTGACGTCCATGCCGAGGGCCTCGGCCGAACGCAGCCCGCAGTAGAGCATCAGCCCCGCGATCGCCTGGTCGCGCCAGGACTTGAAGCTGCCCAGCAGCTTGGCAGCCTCGGCCTGTGACAAGGCGACCGGCAGCCGCCGCGGTTCCCGCAACCGCAGGGAGGACCGCTTCGCCGGCCGGCGCCGGGTGTGGGCCAGCAGCCCAGTGCGTTCCCCGGCCACCACCCAGCGTGCCTCCTTGCCCTTGGGTACCGGGTTCTTCATGTCCGGATCGCGTAGGGCGAGGAAGCCGAACAGTCCCGAGATCGCCGCCAGCCGCCGGTTGATCGTCGACGGCGCATACCGGTCGACACGTCGTCCCGAAATCGCCACGACGTTCGGGCCAGGCCGCCCCGGGACCGTCGCGTCCCGGCACGCTCGCAGATACCGCAGCAGCACGTCGGTGTCGATCCCCGCCAGCGGCTCGCCTGCCACGCCGTCGCCGATCTCCTCGGTGGCCAGCCATCGACAGAAGCTCAGCAGGTCATAGCCGTAGGCCCGCACGGTCTTGGGCGAGTAGTTCCGGTCGACCAGATGCGCCAGGTACTCACCGACCACGACGAAGCGATCGGCGTCGACACCGGACAGCACCCAGCCCTCGCCCTGTTCCACGAGTCGAAGATCGACCTCAGTGACCATAGGGACAGGTGTAGCCCCAGTGACCCACCCGAACC
>NZ_BAAGRO010000072.1:0-537 GCF_054782915.1 Nocardioides hungaricus
GCGGGACGCGAGGGGTCTCTCTTGGCCCTGGTGGCCCCGGTTCAGGGGCTCTCGGGGAGGTTCCGGGCAGGCTGACGCCTGGCCGTCACCCCATCAGAGCGACGGCACGAGCCCGCATCAGCCAGTTCGCCGACGCGAACAGCACGTGGAGGTGGTTCAGGTTCTTCCCGATCCCGCGGTAGCGGGTCTTGGTGAACCCGAAGTCCCGCTTCACGATCAGGAACGGATGCTCGACCTTCGCGCGGACACCGGCCTGACGTGACTGCTCGGCACGATCCGGCCCGGCCATCGTCTTCAACCTGCCCTTGCGGGCAGCGACTCGCCACTCGATCTTCGACAGGTACTCGTCCTCGACGATCTCGGGGCGCTTGTGCGCCCCCTGGTAGCCAGCATCTGCATAGGAGACCTCGTCATCGTCACGGACCAGACGATGCGCCTCGTCCAGGTCATGGGTGTTCGCTGCGGTCACAGACACCGAGTGGACGTACCCGGTGCCCGCGTCGACCCCGATGTGGCCCTTCATCCCGAAGTACCACT
>NZ_BAAGRO010000073.1:0-4144 GCF_054782915.1 Nocardioides hungaricus
TCAACCTCGGCGGCCACAAGCCTGTCCTCCCCGGCCGGATATGACCCACGGATCAGTCAGGAGAGCCGCAATTCTGTCGGTGGTCTCTGTGACGATCCGTCACATGACAGGCGCGGCTATCGACAACAACAGCGGAGATCGTCTGCTGCCGCGCACGTTGAGCGGGTTGGACACGTTGCAGTGGCGTTCACGCAATCGTGTCCACACTCTCCCTGCTGACCGCAAGCTGCTCGAGTTCCCCATTGTCGAGGGCGATCCGATTCGCATCGGTGGCCAGTGGCAGAACCGGCCAAACCGGCATGGTTTGTATTACTGGACGCCTACGCAGGCGCACATCTGGCACGAGAGCGCGCTTGAGTCGGCTTGCTTGATGGTCCTGGAGTTCCTCGGTCGTGTCGACCGGATCTGTGCCCAGCCATTCCGGCTGCTCTTTCGAACGTCCGCTCCGGTCGTAAGACACGATCCTGACTTCTTCGCCGTCCACCGCGACGGCGACCAAGTGGTGTACGACGTCAAACCCCTCTCGCGGATGACCACTGAAGCCCAGGCCCAGTTCGGAGAGACCGCCCGAGTCTGTGCCGCCGTCGGCTGGCGGCATGAAGTGCTGCACGAGCCAGATCCCGTTCTCGCGCGGAACCTCGACTTCCTCCGAGCCGCGCGCCATCAACGCTGCCATCCTCCGAGGAGCGTCCTGGAGCACATGTTGAGCGTTTTCGAGGGTGGCCGCCCTATCGGCGAGGCGCGGTTGATGCTCAACCGCCGCTCCCCTGCTCTGGCGCTACCCCACATCAAGCATCTGATCTGGCACCGACTTCTCACCGTGGACCTCACGCGTCAGCTCGACTTCGACACCTTAGCTGCTAGCGACCCGACACGACTGGAGCAACCATGCTGCGTCTGAACCTCGGAGATCTCGTCACGTGGCAAGGGGACGAGCACGTCGTCATCGCCGCCCGGGCTCAGGCGGCGATGCTCCGCCGACTCGCTGACAACGACACCGTCTGGGTTGACGTGCCGAGCCTGGCGGACGAGATCACCCTTGCCGATCGTGCCCTCGCAGACTCACCGACACAGGGCACCGTTCCGATCATCGCAGAGTTCAGCGAAGCCGAGCTTGAGGCCGCGCGGTGGTGGGTCCCGCACCTTCATGAGGTGATCCATGGGGTCACGGATCCCGATGACCACGAGCTTCAACCGCGCGCGGGATACGAGACCAAGAGCAAGACCTCACGAAGGCAACTGAAAGCCGATGAGCTCGCGGCCGCAGGGATCAAGGTGGACGTCCGAACGCTGGCACGAAAGGAACGCGCCTACGTCGACCGCGGTGTTCCTGGCCTGATCCCCCGTCGCCGTCCCGGCGGCGCCTCGGGCGTTCCGGCGGCCGACGACCGAGTGATTGAAGCGATCGTCGCCGTGCTCGCCGACACGACAGCGTCCTCGACCGTGACCGTAAGCACCATGATGAACAAGGCCCACGCTTACCTGGCGAGGACCTACCCCGGCCAGGACATCCCAACGCCGTCGAAGTCAACCATGCGGCGCCTCTTCGCTGCCTACGACCGTCGAGGACTCGCGACGGGTAAAGCCACCTCGCGCCGCACTGAGGCCAACCGCCACGGTCGTGGCCCACGCCCCGTCGCAGCAACGACGCCGGGCCAGTACGTCGAGATCGACTCGACGCCAATCAACGTCCTCGCGCTGTACTCCGACGGTTCCGTTGGACGAGCGCATCTCACCGTTGCGATGGATATCGCGACTCGGTCGATCCTGGCGTTCGACATCGTCCCCGTCGGCGCGACCGGGGTCGAGCACGCCGACCTTCTTGCACGCATCCTGCGGCCGCGATCATGCCGGCCCGATGCTCCCGACTACATGCGCCTGGACAAGGCCGCCGACCTCCCTGTGCGAGATATGCAAGCGGCCGACGAACGCCAGGTGGGTGCGATCGCCGTCCCGTACATCGTCCCGGAGACGATCACCACCGACCGTGGCAAGGACTATCTATCCGACACGTTCGTGGCTGCGTGCCGCTACTTCGGGATCGGCGTGATCCAGGCGCCACCGCACTCCCCCACCTTCAAGGGGCATATTGAGCGGCTCATGCGCACCGTCGAGACCTCCTGGATGCAGCATCTTCCGGGATACGTCGGCAACAGCGTCGCCAATCGCGGCCGCGAGATCGACAGCAGCGGTCTTCTCACGATCGGCGAACTGCGGGATTCCTTCGAGGCGTGGTGGGTTCGTGTCTACCAGAGGCGCGCGCACAACGAACTGCGCGACCGGGATCTACCCGCCCGCCGCTACAGCCCCAACCAGATGTACTCGGTCCTGTTCGACGCTGGAGCGGGGATCCCCGTGCCGATCGACGAGACGACCTACATCGGGTTGATGCCCACGGTGACGCGGACGATCCAGAACAACGGCTTCCGCATCGACAATCTCATCTACTGGCACGACGATCTCCCAGCCCTGGCCAAGATGAGACCGCCCACTCGCGATGGCAAATGGGCCGTCCGCCGAGACCCATATGACGTCGATCGCGTCTGGGTCCAACACCCCGAGACTAGTGAATGGCTCGGGTGTGTCTCTGAGTCCTACCGGCGCGACACCTACCCGTTCGCCTCCGCGATGCGGCTCCTGCGCGACCTCCCGAAGGTCGCCGAGCAAGGTGGTGATGTGCAGGACGAATGGGCCATCGAGCAGCTGGCGGAGGCCTCCGCCAAAGCGACGCCGAAGGAGAGGGCGGGGCGAAAGCGGCGCGAGCGGGCGAACGCCGTCAAGGCGCGTCGTGCTGCCGATGCTGAACCGCGCCCGCAGCCCGTCGCGGTTCCGCAGCCGGCTGATGCGACGCGGGCGGATGCCGCGGGCGGCGATAGCGACGACTTCGCTCTCGTGCGAAACAACGACAGGTTCTGGAATGACTAACGAGCGGAACAGGGCCGGGAGTTCAACGGTCAAGAGCACGCTGGTGGGGATGCGGAGCCAGATCGACCGCAGCGTCGACGAACCAGCGCCACTCAGCCGCGGCCAATACGAAGCACTCGATGACCCCGACCGCGTCGCCTTCGACGAGGCTCGGATCCGATGGTTCGGTTCAGGCTTCACCCTTCGCAACGAGACCACGCGCGACCTTCTGCGCGGTGTGCGCGGCTATCTCACGATGCGCGACCCGGACGCGGTCGGAAGCCAAGGAGTCTGCGTCCTCACCGGCCCGGCGAACGTCGGAAAGTCGACCACTCTCTTGCAGTTGGCGAAAGAAGTTGAGGCGCGAGCCCACCGCCGCTATCCGGCGTTCCGCGAGGATGGACGCGTCCCGGTCGTGTCGATCGAGATGTTGCCGGGCGCGACGCCGAAGGGCGTTGCGACCTCGATCCTCGACTTCTTTGGAGTGCCCTACCAGCAGCGGGATGCTCAGCAGGTCCTGATCCGCCAAGCTTCCGATGTGATGGCCCGACGCCAGAGCACCTTGCTGGTGGTCGACGAGTTCCATGCTGTCCAACTCGATGGTCGACGCGGGGACGACGCGATCAACACCGTGAAGGCCGTCATCAACAACACTGGCGTTGTCACCGTCTTGGCCGGAATCGACCTTGACGTCCACTTGGGAAGTCGCGCGGCCGAGCAGCTCATGGCACGAGGTGAGATCTACCGTCATGCTCCTCACGACTATGCATCGGAGGTGTCTCGGCAGTCGTGGGCACGGCTCGTCACAGCTTTCGGTGACCAGATGCGACTGATCGACGGTCCACCCGATCTGCTCCCCTACGCCGACGCGTTGCACGCCCTCACCAAC
This sequence comes from Nocardioides hungaricus, assembly GCF_054782915.1. Taxonomy (NCBI): domain Bacteria; kingdom Bacillati; phylum Actinomycetota; class Actinomycetes; order Propionibacteriales; family Nocardioidaceae; genus Nocardioides; species Nocardioides hungaricus. The sequence goes on from NZ_BAAGRO010000073.1 coordinate 3,794, forward strand.
GGCCGCATCGGGGCCCTACGACGTATCCTCGGCTTCGCTCTCCTGACGATGCTCGAGGAGAAGGACTCTGCCCGTGATCCGGAGCTGATCCTGGAGGACCATCTGGGCGCTGGCGCTCGCCGCCCACTGCCCGGTGCCAAACGACGTAAGAAGCCAGCGGCGTAGTCATGGCCAACGGCTACGGGGTCAGCGCCCTTCCTCCTCAGCTCGTCCGACCGAGGCCCGTCCAGTTCGAGACGCCAAACTCCTACCTCGGCAGGATCTGCGCGGCCAACGTCATCGACGTCGAGTACATCGAGCGCCTCGCAGCACGCCGGAGATCGGCCACTCGTCGTGCAGACGAGCTCGGTT
>NZ_BAAGRO010000074.1:0-606 GCF_054782915.1 Nocardioides hungaricus
ATTACTGCACGGGCGGCGCCCCGGCGAAGACCTTCTATCACCGGGAATTCATGATCTGCGGCAAACACCGCAGATGGCTCGGTGACCGCTCGTTCGAGCCCCAACAGACCGCTGGACGAGCGGCGATCGCTGCCGACAGAAGGCTACGGCGGATCGCCGCGGCCGGGCTTGTCTCGGTCACCGCCTATGACCGCATCGCTGACCTACTGCGCGGGCATCTGACCGGGACGATGGAGGTCCAGCCGGCGTCGCCACCTGAGGCCAGCCCGTCGCTCGTCCAGTTCCCGAGCCAGGTACAGCTCCTGGCCCTCGTAACCAACTACCTGCGACTTCGCTGCCCCGACGCCAAGCCGCTGCCGGAGTGGCACCGACGCCCGGAGCAAGCAAATCTTCGGCAATACCTGCGTCCCCGTCTCAACGCGATGAGGCTCAAGCCGCAACCCGACGACGACATCAACTGGCTGCTGGAAGGGCTGGTGGATGTGGTCATCGCCATGCTCGGAGACCGAACGGACTACGCCGCCGGCTTCTGACAGAAGTGGACGCACAAAAGCGGCGACCTCGGTTTTGGACAGAGCAACTGGAACAACGCCGATCGTCGGCTCA
>NZ_BAAGRO010000075.1:0-1434 GCF_054782915.1 Nocardioides hungaricus
CTGGTTGATCCAGGCTGCGGTGGGCAGTTTGGGTGCTTGTGGTGCGCGGCGGGTGAAGCGCTCGGGGTTGGCTGCGTAGGCGGCGTCGAGGGTGGCCTGGCGGTGCGCTCGGATCTCGCCGGCGGTGCCGTAGTGGACCGAGGCAGGGGTGTGCAGGCCGATCCCGCCGTGGCGGTGCTCGTGGTTGTAGTAGGCGAAGAACTCCTCGCAGAACGCGCGGGCGTCCTGGATCGACCCGAAGTTGGTGGGGAAGACCGGGGCGTACTTCAGGGTCTTGAACGCTGCCTCGCTGTAGGGGTTGTCGTTCGAGACGTGCGGGCGGGAGTGGGACCTGGTCACCCCGAGGTCCAGCAGGAGCTGGGCGACGGGCTTTGAGGTCATCGAGGTGCCCCGGTCGGCGTGGATGGCTTGGGGGATCTCGTGCCTGCCCATCGCCTCGGCCAGCATGTTCTTGGCGATCTCGGAGTCCTCACACGCCGCGACCGTCCACCCGACGATGTAGCGGGAGAAGATGTCGATAACGACGTAGAGGTCGTAGTAGACCCCGCGGGTCGCGCTCCGCAGCTTCGTAATGTCCCAGGACCAGACCTGCCCGGCCCGGGTCGCCAGCAGCTCGGGCTTCTTCCGTGGCGGGTGCGTGGCCTGGCGACGTCGTTCTCCGGCCATGCCGTGCTCGCGCAGAATCCTGTGCATGGTGGAGATCGAGCACAGGTAGGTGCCCTCATCGAGCAGGATCGCCCAGGTCTGCGCCACGGCCTTGTCGGCGAACCGGGGCTCGGTCAACACCGCGAGCACCCGGTCCCGCTCAGCGGTCGACAACGCGTTCGGCGGACTCGACCGCGGCGCCCGCTCCGGTGCCGGCTCGGGACCGTAGGGCAGACCGGCACGCCGCTGCGCCTCGCGCACCATGCGGTAGTGGCTGGCACGGGGCCGGCCCAGCAGGGCACAGGCTGCGACGATGCTGGTCAGCGCGGCGAGCTCGGCCACCGCGGGGGCGATCACCGCTTCGACCGCGGCGGCATGCCCGTGCTCTCGGAGAGCGTCTCCAAGAGCGCGTGCGCTTTTCCCACCAGGTCCAGCGCCGCCTGCGTCCGGGCGAGGTCGGACTCGGCCTTCTCCGCACGAGCCCGTAGTTGCTCGATCTCCCGGTCGCGCCGGTCTCGCCCGCTGCTGGTCCTCGGGCCCAGCGCGGCGGTCGCGCCGGCCTCGGCGGCCTTGCGCCACTCCGCGATGTGGGAGGAGTACAGGCCCTCGCGACGCAGGATCACCCCCCGCTGCTCGCGGTCGGCGTCGTCGTACTCGGCCAAGATCGCGGCCTTGTAGTCCGCGGTGAACCGGCGGCGCTTCGGCCGGTCGGCCCGAGGACCCACGGGCTCGTCAGTGCTGCTCATGCCGACCATCGTGTCGGCCGTCGTCATCGTCATCGTGCAGGAC
>NZ_BAAGRO010000076.1:0-1364 GCF_054782915.1 Nocardioides hungaricus
GATGCGGTCGGGGTAGGCGATCGCGAGCTGGCCGAGGGCCTGCTTCCAGTTCGTCACGACCTGGCCCTCGACGAGGCGGCCCTTCGCCTTCCGCGCCGCGGCTGGCTTGCCGCGTTCCTTTGCGCGTTCACGGGCTCGTTTGTCCTCGATGTTGCAGATCGCCAGCCACAGCAGCTTCACCACGGCCAGGTCGTTGGGGAAGTGGCCGCGGTTCTTGGTGACCTTGCGCAGCTGGTAGTTCAGCGACTCGATGCTGTTGGTCGTGTAGATCACCCGGCGTAGCTCGGGTGGGAAGGCCAGGAACGGGATGAACCGTTCCCAGGCGGCGTCCCAGGTCGCGACGGCGTGGGGGTACTTCTTGCCCCAGTTCGAGTCCTGGAACGCCGCGAACGCGTCCCGGGCGGTCTTGTCGTTGCTGGCGGTGTAGATCGGCTTCAGCGCCTTCGCTACGGCCTTGCGGTCGCTGTAGGACACGAACCGCATCGAAGCCCGGATCAGGTGGACCACGCAGGTCTGCACGGTCGCGTGCGCCCAGGTCGCCTCGATCGCCTCGGGCAGCCCGGTGAGCCCGTCACAGCACACGATGAGCACGTCGCGGACGCCGCGGTTGGCGAGCTCGGCGCACACCCCGGCCCAGAACTTCGCGCCCTCGCTCGTTTGGATCCAGATCCCCAGGACGTGCTTGATGCCGTCCATGTCGACGCCGACGGCGATGTGGGCGGCCTTGTTGATCACGTGCGCGCCGTCGCGGACCTTGACCACGATCGCGTCGAGGTAGACCACCGGATAGAACGCCTCGAGCGGGCGGGCCTGCCACTCCAAGATCTCCTCGGCGATCGCGTCGGTGATGTTGCTGATCGTCTCGTGCGACAGCTCGGTCCCGATGGTCGAGGACAGGTGGTGGGCGATGTCCCTGACGGTCATCCCGCCGGCGTAGAGGCTGATGATCATCTCGTCGAGCCCCGAAAGCCGCCGGCTGCCCTTCGGGACCAGGACCGGGGTGAACGTCCCGTCCCGATCCCGCGGGATCGCCAGATCGACGTCACCGGTCTGGGTCGCGACCTTCTTCGGCGTCGTGCCGTTACGCGAGTTCGCCACCGCGGACGCCTCAGGGGCGCCCTTCTCATAGCCCAGATGGCTCGTGAGCTCGGCCTGGAGACCCCGTTCGAGGGTGGCCTTGATCAGCCCCGGGATGAACCCGCCATCGCCGGTCAGCTCGATCTCTCCGGAGTCGATCTTCGCGAACAACTCGTCCAACGCGCCCGACGAGGCAAGCTCAGCAGCAGCCTTCGCCCCTGGCTGGTCCGCGCGTTCAGCACGTGCCGCAGCAGCGGCCTTCTTGTAGTCCGGTCGCCCGGATCCTT
>NZ_BAAGRO010000077.1:0-1290 GCF_054782915.1 Nocardioides hungaricus
CACCGGGTGATCCTTCGAGTGATCTGCGAAAACCGACTCGAAGAAGGACCACACCGATGACCGCCATGCCCAGTATCGACCCTGCCCAGTTCCTGAACGAGCAGCTGTCCCAAGCATCGCCTGACCTGATGCGGGACCTGCTCACCACCTTCGTCAACGCACTGCTCTCCGCACAGGCCGACGCGGTGTGCGGCGCCGGCTACGGCGAGCGCAGCAGCGAGCGGGTCAACTCCCGCAACGGCTACCGCCACCGTGACCTCGACACCCGCGTCGGCACCCTCGATGTCGCGGTCCCCAAGCTGCGCACCGGCACCCTGTACCCGGAGTGGCTGCTCGAGCGCCGCAAGCGTGCCGAACGAGCACTCACCTCGGTCGTGGCGACCTGCTACCTGCTCGGCGTCAGCACGCGACGCATGGACAAGCTGGTGCAGACCCTCGGCATCACCGGCCTGTCGAAGTCCCAAGTCAGCGTGATGGCCAAGGAGCTCGACGAGCACGTCGAACAGTTCCGCACCCGACGCCTGGAGGACGCCGGGCCGTTCACCTTCGTGGCCGCCGACGCACTGGTGCTCAAGGTCCGCGAAGGCGGCCGCGTCGTGCCGGTCCACGTGCTGGTCGCGACCGGTGTCAACGCTGATGGGCACCGCGAGATCCTCGGCGTCCAAGTCACCACCAGTGAAGACGGCGCCGGCTGGCTGGGCTTCTTCCGCGACCTGACCGCCCGCGGCCTGGCCGGGGTCAAGCTCGTCACCTCAGATGCCCACGCAGGGCTGGTGGCAGCGATCGGCGCCACCATCCCCGGCGCAGCCTGGCAACGCTGCCGTACCCACTACGCCGCGAACCTGATGTCCGCGACCCCGAAGAGCTCCTGGCCATGGGTCAAGGCGCTGTTGCACTCGATCTACGACCAACCCGACGCCGACGCCGTCCACGCCCAGTTCGACCGGGTCCTCGACGCCCTGACCGAGAAGCTCCCCACCGTCGCCGAGCACCTCGAGACCGCTCGCGCCGACATCCTCGCCTTCACTAGCTTCCCCAAGGAGATCTGGCGTCAGATCTGGTCCAACAACCCCAACGAACGGCTCAACCGCGAGATCCGCCGCCGCACCGACGTCGTGGGGATCTTCCCCGACCGGGCGTCCATCATCCGCCTCGTCGGAGCCGTCCTGGCCGAGCAACACGACGAGTGGGCCGAAGGCCGCCGCTACCTCGGACTCGACGTCCTCGCCCGCGCCCAAACAGTCGACACCACGACTGAGGAGGTGGCGAGCACCGAGCTAGAACTCCAGG
>NZ_BAAGRO010000078.1:0-1389 GCF_054782915.1 Nocardioides hungaricus
CGGCCGCGGGGCTGGTCCCGGCGCTTCGGTTGGCTGAGTCGGCCGGGTTCCACGACCTGCTCGACGGGCTGAGCGTCGCGTCGCCCAACGCGTCTGCGAAGACCGCGTCGGTGGTCAGCGGGATGCTCGCCGGTGCCGACAGCATCGACGACCTCGACCTGCTGCGCCACGGCGGGATGGGCCGGCTCTTCGGCGGGGTGCGTGCGCCGTCGACGCTGGGCACGTTCCTGCGTTCGTTCACCCATGGCCACGTGCAGCAGCTCGACAAGATCAGCGCCGGGCTGCTGGCCGGACTCGCGACCCGGGTGCCCGACCTGGTCGCGGGCGGGGAGGGGGTCGCGTTCCTCGATGTCGATGACACCGTCCGTGAGGTCCACGGCTACGCCAAGCAGGGCGCCGCGTTCGGCTACACCGGCCAGCGCGGCCTCAACGTCCAGCTCGCCACGATCTCGACTCCGACCGCGGCACCGGTCATCGCTCGCGCCCGACTCCGCAAGGGCAACACCTCATCGGCGACCGGTGTCGGGAGGTTGTTGGCCCAGGCGATCAAGACCGCCCGCGCCGCTGGCGTGACCGGTCGGATCCTGGCCCGTGCGGACTCGGCCTACTACGGGCACGCGTTCGTCGGCACCGCGCTGCGGCACAAGACGTGGTTCTCGGTGACCGCGCGGATGACACCGAGCGTGACCGCGGCGATCGCCAGCATCCCCGACGACGCCTGGCAGGCCATCGCATACCCGAACGCGGTCTTTGAGGAAGCCGAGCAGCGCTGGGTGTCCGACGCCGAGGTCGCCGAGATCGACTTCGTCGCATTCACCGGCCGCCGCAAACACGAGCACGTGCCGTGCCGGCTGGTCGTGCGACGGGTCAAGCGGCTTCAGCCCCTGGCCGGTGACCGGACCGAGCAGTGCGAGCTGTTCGCGACCTACCGCCACCACGCCTTCATCACCAACAACACCCTGACCACCATCGAGGCCGATCAACGCCACCGTGACCACGCGCTGGTCGAGCAGGTCATCGCCGAGCTCAAAGAGGGTCCGCTCGCACACCTGCCGTCGGGGAAGTACGCGGCCAATGCCGCCTGGGTCGCCCACGCCGTGATCGCGTTCAACATCGCCCGCGCCACCGCGGTCGCTGCAGCGATGCGGACCGCCCGTTGGGCAACCCTGCGCACCAAGATCATCAACATCCCCGCCCGGATCGCAGCCACTGGCCGACGCCTGATCCTGCACCTGCCCAAGCACTGGCCATGGACCCCAGGCTGGGAACTGCTGTGGTCCACCGCGACCGGGCCACCAGCCGTTGTCACGACCTGACGACCCAGCCCCACGGGCACGACCGAGGACCTCGAAGTGGAAGAGCCGGCACCGGCCGGCAGAACCACCACGC
>NZ_BAAGRO010000079.1:0-1793 GCF_054782915.1 Nocardioides hungaricus
CCCGCGTCTTAGCCGGATTCGCTCGCGAGGATGACCGCGGCCGCCGCCGCGACCGAATCAACGATGAGATCCGGGCGACAGGAGTAGGTTGTCGGATCAGTGCCGTCGTCGTTGATCCACGCGGTCTTGAGCCCGACGCACGCCCCACCCGCTATATCTAGCTCGAGACTGTCCCCGATCATCCAGCCGTCCAACGGACACCCGAGCCGTTCCGCGAGGGCGCGAAAGACCTTCTGGTCTGGCTTGCGCGCGCCGACCTCCTCGGAGATCGCCCACCCGTCGACCAGAGCATCGAGCCCGGTCCGCCGGATCTTTCCCTCCTGGTTGTCGGCCATGCCGTTCGTGACGATGCCAAGCGTCCAGCCAGCGGCGCGGAGGTCGGTGAGTGCGCGCCGATCGCCGTCCGTGACCGCGACGAGGTCGGGCATCCGGGTTCGGTAGTCGAGCCAGACGCCTTCGACGGCAGCCGGAAGCTTGAGCCGTTCGACAAGTTCTGCGAACACCTCGCCCTTTGAGCGACGGGCCGTCAGCGCTGCGGCGACCTTGTCGACCGCAGTTCCCGGAAGGTCCCACTTGTCGGCGAATTCACGCGCCCACGTCCGGGCTGCCGCAGCTTGGTCGACCAGTGTCCCATCGAGGTCGAGCGCGATGAGCGGCACCGTTCACGCCTCACCCAGCGCGGCACGCATTGCGGGGAAGGACGTGTCATGGAACCCCGCCCGCAAATACATCCCACGCCCAAACGCAGTTGCCATCAGCTCAGCGCGGCGCACGCCAGCCTGGCGCGCCCAGGCCATCACCCCGTCGAACGCCGCCCGGCCGTATCCGCGGCCGCGATAGGCGGGGGCCGTGGAGACGTTACTCACGAGAATGTCGCGGCCGTCTGGGACGGCGGGCGAGGGCGCAGCGTCGCGGATAGCTCCGGCCGCGCAACTCACGACCTGACCGTCAACCTCGACCACTACGAAGCAGTAGTCAGATTCTTCGATCCTGTCGGAGAACCATCGGTGCGCATTGGTGCGCCAAAGCTCCTCGGTGTCGGCCACGTTCATCGCAGCGAACATCTCGGCCCGGAGCCGCACAAGCGCGTCCACATCCGCCGCAGTTGCTTTCCGTACGGTCCAGTTGCTCACGTGGTTGAGGGTAGCCAGCCAATAGCAGGGGACCGCCAAGGGTCAAAATGCCGCGATCACGGGCGAGCGAGATAGGCCGTCTTCGCGTCAGGCGAGAAGCCGCAACTACGGTAGAAGGCATGCGTCGACGGCGTCTTGGAGCCCGTGAGGAGCATCGCCTTGTAGCAGCCCGCGTCCCAAGCGGCCCGGAGCGTCGCGGCCATGATCTGCTTCCCAAGCCCCGTGCCGCGCACGGACTCGTCGACGACGACGTTCTCGATGACGGCGTACGGCGAAGCGCTGCGCGTGATGTTAGGAATGATGTTCAGGTAGGTCGTCGCAACAACGACGCCGTCGATTTCCAACACCAGCAGCGTCAGGCTACGTGTGGCCAGGATTGCGTCGTAGACGTCGCGATCGCTGCCGTTGTCAAGGACTGGGTCGCCAGGGTGCAACTGACCGTAGAGACGCATTACGGCGCCGAAGTCCTCAGGAAGCGCCTCGCGGATCACGAGGTCACCGTACTCAGTGCAACGACCGCAGGCGCAGCCTGGGGCTTGCGGGTGATGCTCCATCCGCTGTTGGTGAGGTGGGCGGCCATGGCGTCGTAGACGCCGGCCGGGTCCTCACCGGTCAGCAGCCGGACCCCGGAGTCGGGCTGCTGCAGCTTCCCGTGAGCGC
>NZ_BAAGRO010000080.1:0-2619 GCF_054782915.1 Nocardioides hungaricus
AGTCCCTCCTCGCCCTGAGTGGGGCCACCCTTCGGTTCGTCCACCGCCAAGTAGACGAGCCCGAAGGGTGACCTGCTCATGATCGTTGATTCGGAGTCCTGGATGAACATCCGTCGTTTCCGTGCCCTGCATGCCGCGGGCGCAACCTATGCCGAGATCGCCCGCGAGTGCGGGGTTGATTGGCGCACCGTCCGCAAGTATCTGTCCGAGGACGCGCCCTGTGTCCCGCCGTCCGCGTCACCGAGGGCTGGCACCCAACCCAAGCTGATCACCCCGTTCGTGGGCGTGATCGAGGCGTGGCTTCGTGCCGACATCGCCTTGAAGGGCACGGTGATCCACGAGCGGCTGGTCGCCGAGCACGGCTTCACCGGCAACTACCAGCGGGTGAAGATGTTCCTGGCCGAGGCCCGGCCACGGATCGCCGTCGAGCTCGCTGATGCCGATGAGAACCCGTTGCGGGGGCTGCATCGCCGCTTCGAGGTCGTCCCCGGGGCTCAGGCCCAGGTCGACTGGGGTGAGGAGGGCGACCTGCTCGCGCACGTCGGCATCCGGTGCGTCTACTCGTTCCATATGACGCTGTCTCACTCGCGGGACCCGTTCAGCTGTTTCACCACCAGCATGGACCTGGCGACGTTCTGGGACTGCCACCGCCGCGCGTTCGCCCATTTCGGCGGGGTGCCGGCCACGCTCGTCTATGACCGCACCAAGACCGTGGTCAAGCGCCATGTCGCGCCCGGGGTCGCGGTGCCGCTGCACCCGGAGGCGGCCGCGTTCGCCGAGCACTACGGGTTCACCATCGATGTGCTGGCTGCCTACCGGCCGACCGGGAAGGGTCGCGTCGAGCGGCAGGTCGCCATCGTGCGTGACCACGTGGTCGCCGGCCGCTCATTCGACTCGATCGCCGAGCTCGACGGAGCGTTCGAGGCCTGGTTGCCGATCCGCCGGGCTCAGGTGCACCGCACCCATGGGCAGGTCATCTCGGTGCGCGCGACCCCTGACCGGGCAGCGCTGGCCCCGCTGCCGGCGAGCCCCTACCTGGTCACCGACAAACACCTGCGCCGGGTCGGCAAGGACGCCCTGGTCTCCTTTGAGGCCAGCTTCTACTCCGTGCCTGCACGCCAGATCCGCCCCGGTCAGCAGGTCTGGCTGCAAGTCGACGGCGAGGTCGTCACCATCCACGCCCTGCCTGCCGATAGCCGGCCCGAGGCCAGCAGCTGGCTGGCCACCCACGCTCGCGCCCGGGAGCACGGCTCCTGGGTGGTCGATCCGGCGCACTGGGACGGGCTACCCGAGGGACACACCCGCGCCGTCGTGGTCGAGCCAGCCACCGCCCCGGCGTTCGGGCTCGCACCCCGCACCGGTGACCGGCTCGAGCCATTGGCCTCGCTGCTGGCCCGCCGCCACGCCGACATCGAAGTCGCGGCCCGGCCGCTGACCGAGTACCACACCGCCGCCACCACCCCCAGGAGCTGACATGACCATCCCGACCATCCCGACCATCCCGACCACGCCGACCACGCCGACCACGCCGACCACGCCGACCACGCCGACCACGCCGACCACGCCGACCACGCCGACCACGCCGCCGACCTCCAGCGCGGTGTCGCTGAGCCAGGACACCGTCGCCAGCATCCGCGAGCTGCTCGAGATCTGTGAGGAGTTCCTGCGCATCGCCGGCCCGGCGACCCACGCCGAACTAGGGACCTATCTGCACCACCTGAACCCGCCAGCCGATCCTTTCTGGCTCATCGACATGCTCGGCTTCACCGCCGTCCACTTGGGCCACCAGCTCAAGGCGCAGACCCTGGCACAGGCCCCGGCATTGACCGATACCTGGCAGGAGGTCTTCGGGTGAGCGCGCTGACCACCGACCGGATCCGCGAGACCGCCACCAAGCTGGGCCTGACCCACCTCACCGAGGTCGTCACCGAACTGGTCGAGCGTGCCGAGGCTGCCCAGATGGGCTACCTCGACTTCGTCGACCTGCTCCTCGCCGAGGAACTCGGCCTGCGCGAGGGCCGCCGGTTCCGCAACGCGCTCAAGCTGTCCGGACTGCCGCACCACAAGACACTGGAGGAGTTCGACTTCGCCTTCCAACCCGACCTGGAGGCCCGCAAGGTCCGCGACCTGGCCACCCTGGAGTTCGTCCGCGCCAAGTCCAACGTCGCCCTGCTCGGACCCCCCGGCGTCGGCAAGACGATGATCGCCGTCGCGCTCGCCGTCGCCGCCTGTCAGGCCGGGTTCTCGATCTACTTCACTACCCTCGATGACCTGGTCCGCAAACTCCGCACCGCAGAGGCCACCGGCCGGTTCAACCGGCAACTCGCCGCGTTCCTACGACCCGCCGTCCTTGTCGTCGATGAAGTGGGATATCTCCCGCTGGACCGCGCCGAAGCCAACATGGTCTTCCAGCTCGTCTCGCGTCGCTACGAACGCGGCTCGATGATCATCACCAGCAACAAGTCCTTCGCTGAATGGGGCGGCGTCCTCGGAGACGACGTCCTCGCCACCGCCATCCTCGACCGCCTCCTGCACCACTGCAACGTGCTGACCATCAACGGCCCCAGCTACAGGCTCAAAGACCGCTTCGACCTCGTCACAGGAGGTGAACCCATGCCA
>NZ_BAAGRO010000081.1:0-1228 GCF_054782915.1 Nocardioides hungaricus
GGCCTGCTCGAACTCCACGGGGGTCATCATCCCAAGGGTCGAGTGGAGGCGTCTGTTGTTGTACCAATCGACCCAGCCGGCGGTGGCATACTCGACGTCTCCGAGGGTGCGGTAGGGGCCGGTGTGGAAGATCGTGGTCTGGATGCACTCGGTCTTGTAGAGCCCGATCACGCACTCCATCAGCGCGTTGTCATACGCATCTGCCACTGACCCGATCGAGGGCCGGATCCCCTCGGCGGCGAGGTGCTCGGTGAACGCGATGGCGGTGTACTGGGACCCGGCGTCCGCGTGACCGATCAGCTCACCTGGGACCACGGGGTTGCCTTCGCGTCCGCGCTGCCACAGCGCCATGCGCAGCGGGGTGTCGACGAGCTCGACGGCCTTGGTCGAGGCGATGTTCCACGCCACGATCCGTTGGGCGAAGACGTCGAGGATGAACGCGACGTAGACGAACCCGGCCCAGGTGCGGACGTAGGTGAAGTCCATGACCCAGGTCCGGTTCGGTGCCACGGCGGTGAAGTCGCGGTCCAGCAGGTCACCGGCACGGTTGCCGTCCTTGCCCGGGATGGTGGTCCGGATGCCCTTGGAGCGTCGAACCCCTTGCAGGCCAAGGGAGCGCATCGCCCGATCCACCGACCCCGGCGATACCCAGGGGCTGTGTCTGCGCACGATCGCGGTCATCTTCCGGCGCCCGTAGAGCCCCTCGGGGGTCATCCTGCGCACGCCTTGGTGGTCGACCTGCCACACGATGTCGCGCACGGTGTTGGTGACCATCGCGTCGCTGATGGTGCGCGCAGCGGGCTGGGCGTTGGTGCGCGCCCATTGCCGATAGGACCTCGCGGCGACCTGGCAGCCCTGCTCGCGCAGTACCCGACAGATCGACTCGACCGCGTGGCCCTCGGTACGCAGCTCGTCGATGAAGGCGACGATCAGCGATTGCGGGGGTCGAGTTCCCCCGCGAAGAAAATTGAGGCCCTGCGCAGGATCTCGTTGTCCTCCTCGAGCCGGCGCACCTTCGCCTTCAGGTCGCGGATCTCAGCCAGTTCCTCACTCGTCGCGCCTTGGCGTTGACCGCCGTCGATCTGGGCCTGGACCGCCCAGCGACGAACGGTCTCCTTGCCCAGCCCCTCGCGTCGCGCGACGGCCTCAGCAGCCGCGGTCATCGACGGGTACTCGGCCAGGTGATCCAACACCTGCCGCACGCACCGCGCCTTGACCGCGGGATCGA
>NZ_BAAGRO010000082.1:0-4963 GCF_054782915.1 Nocardioides hungaricus
CCGAACGTAGCCAACCAGCCGTGCCCCTGGCGGGACAACTGGCACACCAGAGGTTCGTCCATCCCGGTCCTCTCGTACTAGGGACAGCCTTTCTCAAGTTTCCTACGCGCGCGGCGGATAGGGACCGAACTGTCTCACGACGTTCTAAACCCAGCTCGCGTGCCGCTTTAATGGGCGAACAGCCCAACCCTTGGGACCTACTCCAGCCCCAGGATGCGACGAGCCGACATCGAGGTGCCAAACCATCCCGTCGATATGGACTCTTGGGGAAGATCAGCCTGTTATCCCCGGGGTACCTTTTATCCGTTGAGCGACCACGCTTCCACATGCCGTGGCCGGATCACTAGTTCCGACTTTCGTCCCTGCTCGACATGTCTGTCTCACAGTCAAGCTCCCTTGTGCACTTACACTCAACACCTGATTGCCAACCAGGCTGAGGGAACCTTTGAGCGCCTCCGTTACCCTTTAGGAGGCAACCGCCCCAGTTAAACTACCCATCAGGCACTGTCCCTGAACCAGATCATGGTCCTAGGTTAGACATCTAGTACGACCAGAGTGGTATTTCAACGATGACTCCACACCCACTGGCGTGAATGCTTCACAGTCTCCCACCTATCCTACACAAGCCGAACCAAACACCAATACCAAACTATAGTAAAGGTCCCGGGGTCTTTCCGTCCTGCCGCGCGTAACGAGCATCTTTACTCGTACTGCAATTTCGCCGAGTCCATGGTTGAGACAGCGCCCAAGTCGTTACTCCATTCGTGCAGGTCGGAACTTACCCGACAAGGAATTTCGCTACCTTAGGATGGTTATAGTTACCACCGCCGTTTACTGGGGCTTAAGTTCTCCGCTTCAACCACCATACATGTAGAGGGCAGTCTGACAGGTCCCCTTAACCTTCCAGCACCGGGCAGGAGTCAGTCCGTATACATCGTCTTACGACTTCGCACGGACCTGTGTTTTTAGTAAACAGTCGCTTGGGCCTGGTCTCTGCGGCCATCACCGCTACCGGAAGCAAGTCCCGTCACGGATCCGGCCCCCCTTCTCCCGAAGTTACGGGGGCATTTTGCCGAGTTCCTTAACCATGGTTCGCTCGATCGCCTCGGTATTCTCTACCTGATCACCTGAGTCGGTTTGGGGTACGGGCGGCGCGTAGCTCGCTAGAGGTTTTTCTCGACAGCATAGGATCACCCACTTCACCCCTACGGGCTCGGCATCACATCTCAGGGCCGTGCACTCAAGCACCACGATCCGGATTTGCCTGGACCGTCCCCTACCTGCTTACCCACGCAACAACCATCGGCGTGGTTGGGCTACCTTCCTGCGTCACCCCATCGCTTGACTACTACCAGCTCGGGTCCCACGCTCCACACCCGCGCCTCACCCCGAAGGGATCGGTCACCAGATGCTTCGGATGGTTAGCATCACCAGCCTCGTCATGGGCGCTACTTTGCCGGTACGGGAATATCAACCCGTTGTCCATCGACTACGCCTGTCGGCCTCGCCTTAGGTCCCGACTTACCCAGGGAAGATGAGCTTGACCCTGGAACCCTTGATCATTCGGCGCAAGTGTTTCTCACACTTGATTCGCTACTCATGCCTGCATTCTCACTCGTGTCGCATCCACCCCTAGATCACTCCGGAGCTTCACCCGCGACACGACGCTCCCCTACCCATCCACACACCTGAACACCGATCAACTCGATGCTGGGCTCCCCCACAAAGAAGGGGCGCATGAATGCCATAGCTTCGGCGGATGACTTGAGCCCCGCTACATTGTCGGCGCGGAATCACTTGACCAGTGAGCTATTACGCACTCTTTCAAGGATGGCTGCTTCCAAGCCAACCTCCTGGTTGTCACTGCGACTCCACATCCTTTTCCACTTAGTCACCGCTTAGGGGCCTTAGCTGATGGTCTGGGCTGTTTCCCTCTCGACTACGGAGCTTATCCCCCGCAGTCTCACTGCTGCGCTCTCACTTACCCCCATTCGGAGTTTGGCTAACGTCAGTAACCTGATAGGGCCCATCGGCTATCCAGTGCTCTACCTGGGGCAAGAAACACACAACGCTGCACCTAAATGCATTTCGGGGAGAACCAGCTATCACGGAGTTTGATTGGCCTTTCACCCCTATCCACAGGTCATCCCCTCAGTTTTCAACCTAAGTGGGTTCGGTCCTCCACGCGGTCTTACCCACGCTTCAACCTGCCCATGGATAGATCACTCCGCTTCGGGTCTTGATCGCGCTACTCCACCCATCTACATGGGACACGCCCTCTTCGGACTCGCTTTCGCTACGGCTCCCCCACACGGGTTAACCTCGCAACACAACACAAACTCGCAGGCTCATTCTTCAAAAGGCACGCCGTCACCCACCCCCCTGCCAAAACAGAGAAGCCAGGCTCCGACGGATTGTAGGCACACGGTTTCAGGTACTATTTCACTCCCCGCCAGGGGTACTTTTCACCTTTCCCTCACGGTACTCGTCCGCTATCGGTCATCGAGGAGTATTTAGGCTTAACGGGTGGTCCCGCCAGATTCACACAGGATTTCAGGAGTCCCATGCTACTTGGGATACCACTCCAGAGACAGGGCCTTACACCTACGGGGCTATCACCCTCTACGGCGCCGCTTTCCAACGGACTTCAACTTCAACCCAACTTTCTTACTCTGCCCCAGGCCGGCAGACCCAGGCGAATGGTCCCACAACCCCCCATACGCAACCCCTGCCGGGTATCACACGCATAAGGTTTAGCCTCCTCCGATTTCGCTCGCCACTACTCTCGGAATCACAATTGTTTTCTCTTCCTGCCGGTACTGAGATGTTTCACTTCCCGACGTTCCCTCCACACACCCTATACATTCAGGCGCGGGTAACACGACACGACTCGTGCTGGGTTCCCCCATTCGGACACCCCCGGATCACAGCTCGGTTGCCAACTCCCCAGGGCTTATCGCAGGCTCCTACGTCCTTCATCGGCTCTCGATGCCAAGGCATCCACCATGTGCCCTTCACAGCTTGTCTCACAAACACTCAACAAAAACAACAACTGCAAAGACTCGACAGCAGATCACTCCACCGTCGAAAAACGCGACCAGGAACGGTGAATCCCTGACCGCAAGATACTCGCGTCCACTATCCAATTCACAAGCTTCCCGCTCACCTCGGCCCCTCCCCACCTCACGGCAGACAAGAGGGGTCCTCGGGAGCCCAAGGACACCGCCCAACGGCTGATCCCAAACGGATCCCCAACGGCTGATTCCTCAGGGCCCAACAGTGTGCCAAAAACCAAGACCCAGGAACAAGAACGCCAGGTTCCACACCCACCCCTTCCACCACTAGCGAGCTAGCGACCAAAGAGACAGGCAGTACTGAGGCGACCGATCCACGGCCACGGTCGTTCATCGACGATTCCACTAGCGAACACCACCAGTGCCACCCACACCTTCGGCGGGCGTGCAGGGGTGCGTGCTCCTTAGAAAGGAGGTGATCCAGCCGCACCTTCCGGTACGGCTACCTTGTTACGACTTCGTCCCAATCGCCAGCCCCACCTTCGACCACTCCCCCCAGAAGAATCCGGTTAGGCCATGGGCTTCGGGTGTTGCCGACTTTCGTGACGTGACGGGCGGTGTGTACAAGGCCCGGGAACGTATTCACCGCAGCGTTGCTGATCTGCGATTACTAGCGACTCCGACTTCATGGGGTCGAGTTGCAGACCCCAATCCGAACTGAGACCGGCTTTTTGGGATTCGCTCCGCCTCACAGCATCGCAACCCTTTGTACCGGCCATTGTAGCATGCGTGAAGCCCTGGACATAAGGGGCATGATGACTTGACGTCATCCCCACCTTCCTCCGAGTTGACCCCGGCAGTCTCCCATGAGTCCCCACCACCCCCGAAGGGACGTGCTGGCAACATAGGACGAGGGTTGCGCTCGTTGCGGGACTTAACCCAACATCTCACGACACGAGCTGACGACAGCCATGCACCACCTGTACACCGACTTACGGGCACCCATCTCTGGATGTTTCCGGCGTATGTCAAACCCAGGTAAGGTTCTTCGCGTTGCATCGAATTAATCCGCATGCTCCGCCGCTTGTGCGGGCCCCCGTCAATTCCTTTGAGTTTTAGCCTTGCGGCCGTACTCCCCAGGCGGGGCGCTTAATGCGTTAGCTGCGGCACGGAACCCATGGAATAGGCCCCACACCTAGCGCCCAACGTTTACGGTGTGGACTACCAGGGTATCTAATCCTGTTCGCTCCCCACACTTTCGCTCCTCAGCGTCAGGACATGCCCAGAGAACCGCCTTCGCCACCGGTGTTCCTCCTGATATCTGCGCATTTCACCGCTACACCAGGAATTCCGTTCTCCCCTGCATGCCTCTAGTCTGCCCGTATCGAAAGCAAGCAACCAGTTAAGCCAGCTGTTTTCACTCCCGACGCGACAAACCGCCTACGAGCCCTTTACGCCCAATAATTCCGGACAACGCTCGCACCCTACGTATTACCGCGGCTGCTGGCACGTAGTTGGCCGGTGCTTCTTCTGTACCTACCGTCACCACCATCACCGGCGCTTCGTCGGTACTGAAAGAGGTTTACAACCCGAAGGCCGTCATCCCTCACGCGGCGTTGCTGGATCAGGCTTCCGCCCATTGTCCAATATTCCCCACTGCTGCCTCCCGTAGGAGTCTGGGCCGTGTCTCAGTCCCAGTGTGGCCGGTCACCCTCTCAGGCCGGCTACCCGTCAAAGCCTTGGTAGGCCATTACCCCACCAACAAGCTGATAGGCCGCGAGCACATCCCTGGCCGAAAAAACTTTCCACAACCACCACATGCGTGGAGCTGTCATATCCGGTATTAGACCCCATTTCCGAGGCTTATCCCAAAGCCAAAGGCAGATTACTCACGTGTTACTCACCCGTTCGCCGCTCGAGTACCCCCAAAAGGGCCTTTCCGCTCGACT
>NZ_BAAGRO010000083.1:0-1170 GCF_054782915.1 Nocardioides hungaricus
AGGATCGAAGCCCATACAAGTTCTGATCAGGGTCGGCGTTGGCGCGCCGGCTCGGGAAGGTGCACCCGTGCTCAAGGTAGTCCAAGGAGAGAACGAGCCCAACGAGCCGGCCGGTGGGTCGCTGCTGGATGAGATCGTCCGCGACGGTGCTCGGCAGATGCTGGCTGCGGCGTTGCAGGCCGAGGTCGCCGCGCACGTCGAGGCGTTGCGCGAGGAGCTGGATGAGAACGGCCGTCGGCTGGTGGTCCGCAACGGGTTCCACCAGCCGCGGGAGGTGACCACGGCCGCCGGCGCGATCCCGGTCCGACAACCGCGGGTCAACGACAAGCGGATTGATGAGGTCACCGGGCAGCGTAAGCGGTTCTCCTCCGCGATCCTGCCGGCCTGGTCGAGGAAGTCGCCGAAGGTGGCCGAAGTGCTGCCGCTGTTGTACCTGCACGGCCTTTCGACCGGCGACTTCGCCCCGGCGTTGACCCAGTTCCTCGGCACCGGCCACGGGCTCTCGGCGTCGGTGATCACGCGGCTGACCAAGGACTGGCAGGCCGAAGCACGGGCGTTCAACCAGCGGTCTCTGGCCGAGACCGACTACGTGTATGTGTGGGTCGACGGGATCCACCTCAAGGTCCGCCTCGAGCAGGACAAGGTGTGCCTGCTGGTGATGATCGGGGTCCGCGCCGACGGGACCAAGGAGCTGATCGCGCTCGATGACGGGCACCGCGAGTCCACCGAGTCCTGGGCCAACCTGCTGCGGTCCTGCAAGCGGCGCGGGATGCGGGCACCGGTCCTCGCGGTCGGCGACGGGGCGCTCGGGTTCTGGGCCGCGGTCCGCACCGTGTTCCCCCAGACCCGCGAGCAGCGGTGCTGGTTCCACAAGATCGCCAACGTCCTCAACTGCCTGCCCAAGTCCGCCCAGCCCGGCGCGAAGGCCGCGCTCGCGGAGATCTGGAACGCCGAGAACAAGCAAGAAGCCACCAAGGCCGCGAAGGCGTTCGCCGCCGAGTACGGCATCAAGTGGCCCAAGGCGGTAGCCAAGATCACCGACGACCTCGACGTGCTGCTCGCCTTCTACGACTACCCCGCCGAGCACTGGGTCCACCTGCGCACCACCAACCCGATCGAGTCCACCTTCGCCACCGTCCGACTGCGGCAGCGGATCACCAAAGGCCCCGG
>NZ_BAAGRO010000084.1:0-920 GCF_054782915.1 Nocardioides hungaricus
AGCGGACACCGTGGACTTGATCCTCGAGCTCCGGGAGAAGCTGACCGCGAGCGGCCTGGACGCCGGCCCCGAGACCATCGGCTGGCACCTGACCCACCGCCACGGCATCACCGTCTCCAGGGCCACCATCGCCCGCTACCTCGCCAAGGCCGGACTCGTGGTCCCCGAGCCGAAGAAGAAGCCCAAGTCGTCCTACATCCGGTTCGCCGCGGCGATGCCCAACGAAACCTGGCAGTCCGACTTCACCCACTACCGGCTCCGGCGTCCCGACGGGCGTCCCGGCGCCGACAGCGAGATCCTGACCTGGCTCGACGACTGCTCCCGCTACGCCCTGTCGGTCACCGCGCACCACCGCGTCACCGGCCCGATCGTGCTCAGAACCTTCAGAGAAACCGTTGCCGAGTACGGGATTCCCGCCTCGACGTTGACCGACAACGGGATGGTCTTCACCACCAGACTGTCCCAGGGCAAGAAGGGAGCCGGCACCCGCAACGGGTTCGAGACCGAGCTCCGCCGGCTCGGGATCGTCCAGAAGAACTCCACCCCCGGCCACCCCACCACCTGCGGCAAGGTTGAGCGGTTCCAGCAGACGATGAAGAAGTGGCTCCGCGGACAGCCCGAGCAGCCGACCACGATCGACGACCTCCAGGCCCTTCTCGACGCGTTCGCCGAGGAGTACAACCACCACCGGCCCCACCGCTCCCTCGAGCACCGGGCCACCCCGGCCACGATCTACAACAACCGCCCCAAGGCCACCCCGAGCACCGGCGACCGGGACCACGACACCCACGACCGGGTCCGCTACGACAAGGTCGACAAGGCCGGCAAGATCACCTGGCGCTACCAGGGCCAGATGTACTCCATCGGCATCGGGCGAACCCACACCGGAACCCGCGTCATCGTCCTGGCCCAAGACCTCG
>NZ_BAAGRO010000085.1:0-655 GCF_054782915.1 Nocardioides hungaricus
GGTGACCTGTCCGGTGGCGATGTCGAGCGCGGCGAAGAGGGTGCTGGTGCCGTGGCGGTAGTAGTCGTGAGAGCGGCGCTCGATCCGACCCTCGGTCATCGGCAGGATCGGCACGGTTCGGTCGAGAGCCTGGATCTGGGACTTCTCGTCCACACACAGCACGATCGCGTTCTCGGGCGGGGCGAGGTAGAGCCCGCAGATGTCGGTCACCTTCCCGACCAGCTCGGGGTCGGTAGAGAACCTGAACGACTCGGCCTTCCACGGCTTGATCCCATACGAGCGCCAGGCCCGCTGGATCGTGGAGGCGCTGACCTTGATCCTGGTGGCGAGCAACTGGCTCGACCAGCGCGTCACCCCCAGCTTCTTCGGCGGCGGCTTCAACGTCTCAGCCACGATCGCACGGTGGTCGAGCTCGCGCGGACGACCGGGCTTGGGCGCGTTCGCCAGGCCTGCAATCCCACGCTCCTCGTAGCGACCGCGCCAGTTCAGCACCGTCGTCACCGTCGCGCCGGTCAGCTCCGCGATCCGCGTGTTCGCCTCACCGTCAGCGGCCAACAACACGATCCGCGCCCGCTTCGCGGCCGCGGCCCCGAACCGGTCCGATCGAGTCCACCTCTCGAGCAGTTCACGATCACCATCACGCAAGACCAGAGCA
>NZ_BAAGRO010000086.1:0-1297 GCF_054782915.1 Nocardioides hungaricus
GTGGTGATGACTGAGAAGGTGTTGCGGGTCGGTGATCTCCTCGATGGTCATGTCGCCCTCGATGTGGAGTGTCTGGACCGGATCTACCTGAACGGCTATGTGCCGAACCTTCAGGTCGGGGGGCAGGTCTCCTCGTTTATGACCGCGCATCTGAAGATCCCGCTCCCCTCCCCGGCGATCCTGGAGAAACTGGGTACTCGGTTCCGCCGTGAGGTGAAGGACTATGCCGATGTGCACCAGATCCCGGTGGTGAAGTTCACCAAGCACGACCGCAAGCAAGAGGTCATGGCCCCCCACATCGCTCGTCAGGCGAAGACCGGGGTGGGCGGGGTCGCAGCGATCGGGATCGCGCAGGAGTTCCAGAACGTCTTCGCCGCCTCCCAGCCCGCGGGCCGTGGCGAGAACGGCAACCTGATCTGGTTCAGCTTCTACCGTGCCGAGCGGCGGGTGACGTGCTTCTACTTCTACCTGTGGGACGAGGACTTCGGACCTGCGTTCATCAAGGTCTGCGCCTACTTCCCCTACCCGGTCAAGGTCTGGCTCAACGGCCACGAGTGGGCCAAACGCCAAGCCACGAAGGCGGGGATCGGGTTCACCGAGCTGTCCAACGGGTTCGCGACCTGCGAAGACCCGGTTGGGCTGCAGGCGATCTGCGACCGGCTGGGACCGGGCACGATCGAGGTGTTCTTCGAACGCTGGATGAGCCAGCTGCCGCTGCCATTGACCCAGGGCGATCAGCAGCATCACGGCCTGCCCGCACTGGCTGATGACGCGGCGCCGAGGGTCTCGGATCGGGCCGATGGGTACTGGTGGGAGTTGTCGATGCGCCAGATCGAGGTCTCTCGCACGATGGTCTTCGACGCCCCGCGTCATGCCCGGAGCTTCTTCGAGGCACTCGTGGTCGACAACCTCGACATCGGCCGTCCCGAGAGCGTCGAGCTGATCTTCTCCGGCCGTCGACCAGGCTTGGGTGGCGGGCGTGGCGGACGACCCAACCCCCCGAAGTCCGGGGGCTACAAGACCAAGATTGTCACCCGCGAGACCACCCTGGTGACCCTCAATGCGTTCTACAAGAACTCCCGGATCAAGCAATACCTCAAGGACGGCCGCGCGTTGCGGGTCGAGACCGTGATCAACAAGCCCGACGACGTCGGCTGCCTACGCCGGCTCCAACATCTCGACGAACTTCAGACCAAGGGTCGTGTCATCAACAACCGCCTGCTCGATACTGAACGTGTCGGGCAGGGTTGTGTCCTTGCGAGCCCAGCCTTTGAGCGGGTCGCACAGTCCACCGTCA
>NZ_BAAGRO010000087.1:0-2492 GCF_054782915.1 Nocardioides hungaricus
CCCGCTGACGGTCACGGGATCTGCCCGACACGACGTCGTCTGCCTCGCCGCGCTCCGCGGTTGTGGCCCCTTCCTCGGGTGCGATGAGCGGTGCTGAAGCGCCCCATCGCCCCGAGGAAGGGATGAGTTGAAGTCTGCCGAGGAGATCATGAAGATTCTGGATGCCTACGACCTGACCGGGTCGTTGCGTGATGCCGGCGAGCTGGCCGGCTGCTCTCACCACACGGTGAAGCACTACGTGGACCGCCGCGCTGCCGGCGGCGAGCTGGACCGGGCCGCGCAGCGGCCGCAGTTGATCGATGAGTACCTGCCCAAGGTCGAGGAGTGGGTCGAGCGGTCCAAGGGCAAGGTCCGTGCTGACAAGGCCCACGAGAAGCTCCTCGCGATGGGATACGCCGGGTCGGAGCGAACGACCCGCCGGGCGGTCGCGAAGGTCAAGGCCTCCTACCGGGCCGGGCATGTGCGGGTCCATCGCCCGTGGGTGACCGAGCCGGGGATGTGGCTGCAGTACGACTACGGCGACGGTCCCGTCGTCGACGGCGTGAAGACGGTGCTGTTCGTCGCGTGGTTGGCCTGGTCGCGGTTCCGGGTGGTGATCGCACTGCGGGACAAGACGATGCCGAGTGTGTTCGCCGCCCTGGACCAGACCTTCCGCCGGCTGGGTGGGGTGCCGACCTATGTGCTGACCGACAACGAGAAGACCGTCACGGTTGAGCACATCGCCGGGATCCCGGTCCGCAACCCGCAGCTGGTCGCGTTCGCCGAGCACTACTCGGTGACCGTGCATACCTGTGTGCCGGCCGACCCGGCGTCCAAGGGCGGCACCGAGGCGTCGGTGAAGATCAGCAAGGCCGACCTCGTCCCCAAGGACACCAACCTGCGCGAGGCCTACGCCTCGTTCGCCGAGCTCGAGGCCGCCTGCGAGGCGTTCTGTCAGAAGGTCAACACCCGCCCGCACCGGCTCACCAAGCGGCCGCCGGTCGAGATGCTCGCCGAGGAGCGCGCCCGACTCCACCCGGTCGCCCTGACACCGCACACGGTCGCGTTCGGCACCACCCGAGTAGTGCCGGCCAACACCCCGATGGTGACCTTCGAGTCCGGCCAGTACTCAGTCCCGCACGCGTTGCTGGGCGCAACGGTGTGGGCCCGCACCCAGGGCGTCGGCACCGACGAGCACGTCGTCCTCGTCCACGTCAGCGACGACGGGCCGGTCGAGGTCGCCCGCCACGCACGCGCGAGACCGGGCACGCCGAAGATCAACGACGAGCACTTCCCGCCCCAGCCTGAGGGACCGCTGGATCGTCGGCCACGTGCCAGGAACGCCGCGGAAGCGGAGTTCCTCGATCTGGGTGAAGGTGCCCGGCTGTGGCTGGTCGAGGCCGCCGCAGCAGGCACCCAGCGGATGCGGGTCAAGATGACCGAAGCGCTCGCGCTGGCCAAGCTGTTCGACCCCGTCGAGGTTGACTGGGCGCTGGGCCACGCCGCCGTGCACGGCCGGTTCGCCGAGGCCGACCTGCCCTCGATCCTCGACCACCACGCACGTCAACCAGCTGCCGGTGAGCACCGGGCCAGTGAGGACTCATCACTGACCCAGGGCACCAGCGCGTGGGCACGACTCGGGCAGTCCACCACGTCGAGCGACAGCGGTGAGGTGATCGCATGACGACCGCGTCCGCGCCGCCGCTGCCGCCCGAGTTGGAGGACCTACTGCGCAGGCTGCGGCTGCCGCATATCCGTCGCCACGCCCCCGAGGTCGTCGCGACCGCGAAGGCCCAACGTTGGGAACCCGCCGAGGTGCTCAAGGCACTCTTCGCCGAGGAGGTCGCCGGCCGGGAACGCTCCGCACTCGCCACCCGGCGAGCGGCTGCCGGGTTCCCGACCGGGAAGACGTTCGACGCCTGGCAGCCCAAGGTCTCCTCGATCCCCGCGCCGACCCAGCAGGCGCTACGCACCCTGGAGTGGGTGCACCGTCGGGAGAACCTCGTCGTCTGTGGGCCGTCGGGGACCGGGAAGACATTCCTACTCGAAGCGCTCGGTCAGCAGGCAGTCGAGGAAGGGCTGAAGGTCGCCTGGTTCACCCTGGAAGACCTCGGCGTCCTGCTGCGCCGCCACCGGGCCGACGACACCGTGTCGAAGGCGATCGCCCGAGTCCTGCGCGCCGACCTCGTGGTGGTCGATGACATCGGGCTGCTGCCTGTCGCCGCGGACGCCGCCGAAGGGCTCTACCGGCTCGTCGACGCCGCCTACGAGAAGCGCTCGGTCGCGATCAGCTCGAACCTGCACCCGTCCGGGTTCGACGAGCTGATGCCCAAGACGCTGGCCACCGCCACCGTCGACCGGCTGCTGCACCACGCCCACGTCTGCCAGACCAGCGGCGACTCGGTGCGACTCACCCAAGCACTCGCAGGCCAAGGGGTGAGCCCGTTGAGGTGAGGCCCCTGGTCGGTGGTGGCCGCAGCCCCCTTGGGCAGATCCCATGGCCACCACCGGGC
>NZ_BAAGRO010000088.1:0-694 GCF_054782915.1 Nocardioides hungaricus
CCTTCAGGCAGCCCATCCGGTCGGCGAGCACGACCTTCGGGACGCCGCCGAGGACCTCGAAGCACTCGGCCAGCATGCCCAGCGTGGTGGCCTGCTGCTCGTCGCCGGCGAACCGGACGAACCGGAATCGCGACCACGCGAGGACGGCGCAGAACACGTGGACCTTCCGGCCGTCTACGACCTCCTCACCCCAGTCGATCGCGAGGACCTCACCGGGCGACCACACCGCCGGACGCCGGCCACCGGCACGGGCCTGACCAAGTCGCCACTCCCGCTTCGCCGTCGCGACCAGCCGCCGGAAGTTGCGGTCCGACCCCGTGTAGCCGGCCGCACGCACCGTCGGCAGCAGCCGCTTCGCGCTGATCTTCCCCGCGGTCTTCTTCACGCTCTGGGCGACCAGATCGGCGACCTCGTCGTAGTTCCTAGCCCGCGGCGCCGGCTCCGGGAGCCGCCCGCCCTGGCTGACCAGCTCGTGCGCGGTGATGATCCGCTTCACCGTCTTGTGGGTAGTGCCGCAGATCTCTGCGGCTCCCCGGTAGGTGCCTACGTCTCGGTAGGCGGCAATCACGTCCATTCTTTCCTTCGCGTTCTTCAATGGAAGCCCCTGCGTGGTGCTCGGTGACTGGTTGGCACCGCCACCGTCACCACGCAGGGCCCTCACCGTCGGCTACGACACGACGCGAAGGGTGGGGAC